>CAZRMB010000186.1:0-5179 GCA_964600925.1 uncultured Syntrophomonas sp. | reverse complement strand
GATATATTCGTCATGAACTGCCGCAGATTCTCCAGTTCGCGGACACGGGCGATGATATTTCCCACCTTGCGTACTTCAAAATAACGAAAGGGCAAAGACAGCAAATGCCGGTATACTTTCGCCCCAAGGCTGGCATCCACTTTATTGGCGGTATGATAAAGCAGATAATTGCGCATCAGGTTCATAATCGTATCGAAGATCAAAACAATCAGAAATGCACCGGCTACAACTTCCAGGGTAGCGAGAGCGTGATGGGCTAATACTTTGTCAATAATCACCTGAATGAAAAGAGGGCTGACCAGACCGAACAATTGAATAAAAAATGATGCGGTAATCACCGCGGCAAATACAGGCCGGTGTTTATAAAATTCCTTAAAAAGCCACTTCATGTTCAGGAAAAATTCCGTCCTGGTAAAGCGGGGATACAAAGCGATCGCTTTCCTGCTCCAGAATTGAAGAAATTCGGCTTCCGCCACCTCACGCGGCTTTTTTTCATTACAGTCAAAGATGAAAATGTTTTTATCTTTCCTGCCGATTAGAATGTGAAATTCATTGTCCGCGGATATGATAATCAGAGGCAGGGGATATTTTAAAAGCGCTTCTGTTGATTTTAATTTTTTCAACCGCGAGCGAATGCCATGATCCCTCAAAATCCGCACCACTTCTTCTCCGGTAAGTTCCCGTTCGACAAAGTAGCGCCTTTGCACAGCCTGAATATCAATTTTGACGGAATGAATCTTCGATACTACTTCAATACTTACAAGCCCAGTCTCCATTGTATTCGCTCACATAATTTTTATAATCCAACTCCAATGCTATTTGCTTTTCATAAACGGCTACGGAATGTTCCATGATTTTGCAATCTCTTTCCACTGCCAGAGCATCCTTCTCCAGTTCCATAACATCGAGTCTGCTTCTTTCGCCAAGAGACAGAGCCTTGTTGCTGATTTCGATCATTTTCCGATACTGGTCGTTGAGCTTTTTATAATGATTAAACGATTTGGAAACTTCCGCATAACACGAACGCAGTATTTTCAAATCCCTGTTTTTCTCGTTAATAACCTGCCGGATGCTTTCTTCCTGCTTTTTAATTTCATAAAGACTTTGCCTGTGCCGCCATTTTTTAACTCCGCCGTCGAAAATTGGAATGCTGATCATTAATCCAACATTATACGCTGATTGCCGTACATCATTCAGAGCACAATCCAATGCATCCGGACTGCTGCCATAAAAATCATATCTTGCATAAAACGAGGCATCCGGCAGATAATTATTGGCATTTGCCTTTTCCTTTTTTTTGACCGCTTCGAGTTCTTTTCGGCGGGCTTGGTACTCCGGCATTCCTTCAATGCTGCTTTTCTCACTGATAATGGAAGGCAATCCGGTAATGGGAAGATAAACAATTTCTGTATCACTGATGGAATATCTCTTTCCCGTAAAATTACTCATGCGTTCCAGATATTCGGTCAGCTCTTTTCTAATTTTTGTTATTTCTTTTTCGCTATCAACAGTATCTGCTTCAGCTTTAAGCACATCTTCATAAGAAAACTGGCCTGCTCTAAAAGCTTCTTTTTTCACAGTGTAAATTTTGGATAGCCGGTTAAGAATTTTATCCGAATATTGTAATTTTATTTTTCCCTCGACTATGGCGCCGAATATTTCTGTAACGTCCTTAATGATTTTTTTTAATTCAACTTCACACTGGTGAACGGAAGAATCTCTAATTTTCTCATAATAGCCGACTTCATGTCTTTTCTTGTACCAGTGGGATAAATAATACTGGCCGGACAAATAGAAGCCCGAACGCCAGGCGCTGGAGCTGCCGCCGACAACTTCGTTATTTATCGAATAAAGATTGCCTTCGTTGCGGTTATCAAGATTTTCATAACGTTCCGCACTCCCGGTTATATTTATTACCGGATACATTCCCGCATAATTGCTCCGGTACTGCGCATTGGATATATTGATGTCTTCGGATTTCACGCGTATTGATGCTGAATAGTTGATGCTGTCTCGAAGTGCGTCACGATATGTCAATGCACCGGCCCAAGTATGATGGGCAATGCAAACCAGCATTGTCATAACTATTGTAACAACAGCTACCCTGAATTTATTCAATTTGTTTTTGCTTTTTGTAATATTTCGAATTTATTTTTTTGCTATTTCGGTTCTTGCTGTACTTAGCCGAGTCTATTCGACTCGGCTATCATCGTGTAATTTTCTTCCGCTATCATCCGGATTAATCCGATTTTACTGCTGCCAGCTTTGCGCCAGAATATTCTGGTACTGCTGGTCTGCCATCATTGCATTGTATTTCTGCATAACGTCCATACCGGAATCGTTGTTGATGGCGCTCATAGTATCAACTATCGTCTGGATATCAGCACGGGTAATGTAATGGCCGTCCGCTACCTCCAGTCTCTCAATTCCATAATTCGTCTGCTGAAATTCATTCGCTATCTTCATGTAATTGTCGGAATCGATGAATACGTAAAGGTCGTTGTTTTGTTGAACAAGTATCGGCTCGGTGGTTGTTATGTCTCCGGTCAGACTGAGTGTGTCCGTATCTTCAATCCCCCCTGCCGTCTCTTTAAGTATATCCTTGCCGTCGGTTCGACCAAAATGGTATATGTCCGAACCATTGCCGCCAATAAGTGTATCGTTTCCCGATCCTCCGATTAATCGATCATCACCATCTCCTCCGGAAAGGAAGTCTTTGCCTGCACCACTGGATAAAGTATTTGCCGCTGTGTTTCCATAAAGACGGTTATCCCATATGTTACCCGCCGCATTGATTGCTTCCGTGCCGGTTAAAACAAGATTCTCCAGATTTGCTCCCAGAGTGTAATTGATGAAACTGTATACAGCATCCGTACCTTCCTCTGCATTTTCCGTAACGACATCTCCGGTATTGTCGACATAGTAACGATCATTGCCTGTACCCCCGATCATACTGTCGGCTCCAACGCCACCGTTCAAAGTATCGTTGCCCTCACCACCGGTCAATACATTGTCAGAGGCATTGCCCTTTATGGAGTTGTTTAGCTCATTGCCTGTGCCGTTGATTGCTTCTGTGCCGGTCAAAACAAGATTCTCCAGATTATCTCCCAGAGTGTAATTGATGAAACTGTATACAGCATCCGTACCTTCCTCTGCATTTTCCGTAACGACATCTCCGGTATTGTCGACATAGTAACGATCATTGCCTGTACCCCCGATCATACTGTCGGCTCCAACGCCACCGTTCAAAGTATCGTTGCCCTCACCACCGTAAATATTGTCATTACCATCTTTTCCGTAAATAACATCATTTCCAGCATGCCCTTCAATGTAATCATTTCCGCCCAG
Organism: uncultured Syntrophomonas sp.; assembly: GCA_964600925.1. Taxonomy (GTDB): domain Bacteria; phylum Bacillota; class Syntrophomonadia; order Syntrophomonadales; family Syntrophomonadaceae; genus Syntrophomonas_B. The sequence continues at coordinate 1,831 of CAZRMB010000186.1, read as the reverse complement.
CCCGCTTATAACATCATCAGTTTCATAACCGATCAGATAGTCTTCTCCTTCTGTAGGTTGAAGAACCATTTGTTTGATTTTTTGATTGTCCCAGACAGTTCCGTCGAAAAACTGGATACGCTCAACCTGCCATTCACGAGTTTCATCAAACCAGTTCGCCACAGTCATCTTGTCGTCAGTACCCTTAACTGACAGCACTAGGTTATCCGCGGTATTCCACATATATACGCCCATTTCACGGCGAAGAAATAAATCTTCTGGGCGGATAACGCCGTCCAGAAGTATGGTGTCCATATTGCCCACCGTCGCATCTCGATCAAAAATCTCATCCTGTCCCGATCCACGTCCAAACAGGTAAGCATCGTCGCCGTTGGAATCGGCAGTTAGGTCTCGCCAGTCACCCCAAGAACTCCAGCGGACGCAACTGCCAACCAATGCATCATTACCAATTCCTCCGTCCATTGTATCATTGCCACCATACCCCCATATTTCGTCATCTCCTGCTACACCGTACAGCCGGTTTGCTGCATTGTTGCCCACAATAATGTTTCTCACTTCGTTGCCCATGCCGTCAATACCGTTACTCCCCGTCAAATTCAGGTTCTCCACATTCATACCAAGAGTATAGGTGATGGCACTAGCCACGGTGTCCGTGCCTTCACCAGCATTTTCAATTACAATATCGCCGGTGTTATCAACTTCATATTTATCATTTCCTGTTAGGCCAATCATGATGTCCGCACCCGCATCTCCGCAAAGAGTATCATTCCCGTTGCCGCCATCAAGTTTATCATTACCGCTTCCAGCGATTAAATAATCGTTTCCTTCATAACCATACAATCTGTCGCCGCCGGTCCACCCGTAAAGTGTATCTCTACCGGATGTTCCATATGCATTGAACCCCGAAGCGTTTAACTGGACGGCCGTCAACATCTCTCCGTCGGAGAATTGGAATTGATCAACCTCGAATTGGTTTGCACCTATCCACGCAAACCAATTTTGTATTAGCAGTGAGTCGGATCCTCCGCTAATGTTTATCCGTAAATTACTGCCTTCAATAACCCATTCCAAATCTGTGGACGAAATCGCTTCGCTAAATTTCACGGTGTCCGTCGTTGTAGCGTAATCCTCGGCATAATTGTTAATGACGGTGGTGCCATCTCCTCTGCCGAAAATGTAAATGTCATTGCCTTTATTTCCCTGGAGATGGTCATTACCAGTTCCACCATAGATTCTATCACTTCCTGTGCCGCCTAACAGCGTGTCTTCACCGGCTCCGCCATCAAGATAGCCATTGCCGTCTGTTGTTTGAAGCCAGTCATTTCCTTCTCCTCCATAGATTATGGAATCACCGCCATCATCATAGAGATGATCGTCACCCGCACCGCCGTATATCTCGTCCTGTCCCTGACCGCCCCAAATTTGATCATTGCCGGATCCAGAATAAATAAGATCATCCCCCGCTCCGCTTGCTACAATGTTATTGCCGTCTCCGGATTCGATATAATCATTGCCGGTACCGCCGCTTATTTGATCTGCTCCATCGCCCGCGTAAATTTGATTATTTCCTTCTCCGCCAACAATAATATTGGAACCATCACCAGCATCTACGGAGTCGTCGCCTGAACCGGCGTCTATCTGATCATCATCCGCTCCCGCATAGATTTCGTCGCTGCCGTCGCCGCCATAAATCGTATTTTCCCCGTCTCCGGCATCGATATAGTCGTCTCCGGTATCACCATAAATTGCATCATTACCTTCAGCGGCATATAACGTGTCGTCCCCGCCATATCCAACCAACAAGTTGTCTCCGCCTTCGCCGTCTATGTAG
>CAZRMB010000185.1:2197-5186 GCA_964600925.1 uncultured Syntrophomonas sp. | reverse complement strand
CTGTTTTCCCATTTCTTGCAGCGATCCCCCCAGTAAGCCAGGACTTCTTTGTCTCTTTTTATGCTCACGACTTCGCAAAGATTGGGACAGCCTTTGCATTCATGGCTGCTGCTGCAGAATTGCCCGGCGGTAACAAATTCAGCTCCCCGGAAACTGGTGTTGCTGTCGGCCGCGTTTATTTTTTCCCGGGCCAGGATGGCTGCACCGATGGCACCCATAACTTCATAATCCCGGGGTATATGAATTTCCCGCTCCAGCACTTTTTCGAAAGCTATTTTCAAGCCGATGTTGGCTGCCACTCCGCCCTGAAATACGATGGGATCTTCAATTTTTTTACCTTTGGCCACGTTGTTCAAATAGTTTCTCACCAGCGCTTCGCACAGACCCATCATGATATCTTCCTTGGGAAATCCCATCTGTTGTTTGTGGATCATGTCTGACTCGGCAAAAACGCCGCAACGTCCAGCGATTCTGATTGATTGAGAGGATTTAGACGCCTGGGCGCCAAAGTTTTCAATGGCAATATCCAAACGGGATGCCTGCTGGTCGAGGAATGAACCGGTGCCGGCCGCACAGACGGTGTTCATAGCAAAATCATGCACGATGCCGTTGCGAATCAGGATGATTTTTGAATCCTGCCCGCCGATCTCGATAATGGTACGCACATCAGGATAAGTATAAGATGCGGCTACAGCATGGGCCGTGATCTCATTCTTGACTACATCAGCCCCCAGTAGGGTCGCTGCCAAATATCTGCCGCTGCCGGTTGTCCCCACACCCGTGATAGAAAGTTTGCTGTCCTCAGCCATCAATTGGGCAAATCCGCTGCGGATGGCCTGGACCGGATTTCCCATCGTGCGCAGATATACCTTTTTTGTTATTTCGCATTGATCATTCATCAGCACAAAATTACTGCTGACCGAACCGATATCCACTCCCAAAAAAACGTTCAAGATCACGCCTCCTCAACCTTTCCGGCTATATATTTACGCCGGCTGACCATATCAATAAAAGCTTCCAACCGGGTCTGTACCCCGGCCGTGCCGGTCAATTCATCAAACCAGAGCGTCATGCAGGGTATCCCTTCTTTTTCGCTGACCAGAGTCAGGATCGTCTGGGCCACGATTTCCGGCATGCAGGTCAGAGGCCCTATCTGAATGATGCCGTCACAACCTTGTCGGGCCATGGCGACAGTAGTGCCGATCGTTTCCTGTCCATGCCCGCCCACCCAGTAGTTAAGATAGGGTCGGGCGCATTTGAGCACTTGCCTGCGTGTAGATGCTTTGACATGGCCACCCAGCAGGTGATCATTGATCCAGTCGGTCATATAGATCGTTCTTCTCACTTCCGCCCCCAAGCGGCCCAGTACTTTGGTGATCTCATAATTGGCGGCCGGTTCCAGTACGGTATATACTTCCCCTACCAGACCAATGACAAGCGGTTCCTGTGAATTCGATTCCAGCTTCTGCATCTTTTGCACGATCTGCCGGGCTATTTGCATGCTCTGGCGACCATTAACGGCCGCAATGATCTCTTTCAACCCTTGCTCGTAGATCCGTTCCGCCTCATCCGGTTTGTTTGTCCGAGGCAGATAGTATTCCAGGCCTTTTTCAACCTGCTCCACCGCAGTCATTTTATCCCAGGCAAATTTGATGCTTTGCAGCGCCTGGCGCAGGCTTACATTCTGTCCTAATGACTGTAGTTGTTTAAACAGAGATTTGGTTTTGGAATCAGACGCTTCCAGCACAATCATCTGAAAATCATAGCCCAGTTCCTGCAGAATATCTCTTTCGATCTGGGCATAGTAGCCAAACCGGCAGGGTCCCCAGCCGCCTCCCATGACGATGGTATCTGCCCCCATTTCGAGTGCTTCAATAAAGTTGCCAAGATTTATTTTCATGGGCATGCAGACAAACTCAGGCGAATATTTTACGCCCAGTTCCAAAGTTCGTTTACTGATCGGCGGAGGCGTTATGAATTCCAGTTGCAGACCGTTCATTAACGCCTGCAGGGCTATATACATATTCCCCATGTGGGGCCAGGTCACTATCACTGCCTGCATACCTCCTTCTGCGCAGCATATCGCAAAATGCTTCCAGCCTGGTTACCATACCGGCTTCTCCGGTATGTTCATCAACGGTTACCATCATAAAAGGCTTGTTTTTGATTTTACGTTCGATCAGATCCCCGATCATGGAATCCGGACCACAGCCAAAGCAAGCCAGATATATAATACCGTCGATTTGTTCCTGTTGGGCTAAGTACAAAGCTGCCCCCACGTTCTTGCGTCCCAAGGTCCAGAAAACCCTTTTGGGCATGGTAGCGGCAGCGGTTTCTATTTTTATATGGTCACACCCCTCAGTAAAGACCACCCGGCAACCCATGGTTCGCAAACGCTGGATCAGATTCATGCTGATGGTCTGGTCGTACAAGGAATACCCATGTCCCAGGACGCCGATCTGCAGATCATAACGGGAAGGCAGATCGATTTGTTCTCCTTCCCACAAGGCAATTGCTTCGGTGGTGGTGTATCCTGCCAGACAGATCTGCGCACACTTTTTCTGTTCAACGATCCCATGATGATAAGCCCGTTTAATTGCCAACCGGTCACGGGTAAAATAGTTTCCAACTCTCATAACTTCCTGGTCGAATACCTTATTGTTTTTGCTCAGATCAACGATCATATCGATCACGGCAGGAAGATTCGGAATCACGGCTTTGATCATATCCGGCACACCCATGAATTTGGGGCAAATATAACTCTTCGGCTCCACACTTACCAGTCGGGGCAGAAATATGTAGTCAAGCCCCATGGCACACAATTTCTGTACGTGTCCAAAATATACTTTGACCGGAAAACAGCTTTCATCGACCGCTGCAGCGATCCCCTGTTCCACGGTTACGCGGTTGGTAGGACCGGAACTGACAACCTCTGCCCCCAGATCTTCAAAAAAGGTTTTCCACAGGGGATAGTAATAATGGTAAAACA
>CAZRMB010000185.1:0-2097 GCA_964600925.1 uncultured Syntrophomonas sp. | reverse complement strand
TAGTCTTTGGGATTGAATATGACCGCGGCCAAATAGCCGAAAACAATAGCGGCGGTTATGCCTGCAGCGGTGGCCGCCACCCCGCCGCTGAATGCACCTAGAAGTCCCTTTTCCCTGACTCCATCGATGGCCCCTTGGGCCAGACTGTGACCAAATCCGCTCAAGGGTATGGTGGCACCGGCCCCGCCTAAATCAATCAGTGGTTGATACAGCCCCAGGGCACTTAATATCGCACCACCGGTAATAAACCCGACCAGAATATGTCCGGGGGTTATGCCGGGTTTGGTCAGATCCATGGCCAGTTGGCCAATCACGCACAAGATACCCCCTATTAAAAAAGCCATTACGTATGACATATTTCCAAAGCCTCCAATTATAGAATATGTCCACCCCAACGCTTAAACATTTTCAATCGCCAAGGCATGGGCTATGCCGGGAATGCTCTCGCCTTGAAAGGTGCTGGTAGGACTCATCAGGGCACCGGTAGCCACAAACAACAAGCGATTTATTTCTCCCCGGCTCAATTTTTTCAGCAACGGTCCGCATAACATGGCGGCCGAGCATCCGCATCCACTGGCGCCGGCTTTGATGTCGGGCAACCCGTCGTAGAGCAGTACACCGCAATCACTGTAGGTTGGTGGAGGAACGAGCCCCTGCTGAACAAAAGACTGGTTAGCCAGATTCATTCCCACCGTTCCCAAATCCCCGGTTACCACCAGATCATAATAGTCCGTTTTCCGCCCGGTATCCTCGAAATGAGCTTTGATGGTGCTGCCCGCCGCCGGTGCCATGGCGGCTCCCATATTGGCGCTGTCGGTAATGCCCATGTCAATAACTTTGCCTATGGTGGCACAAGTGATGCGCGGTCCGCTGCCGCCCGGCTGTACCAGAATTGCTCCTGATGCCGTCGCCGTCCACTGGGAGCTGGGTGAAGGCTGGATGCCCTGCTCCACCGGAGCACGGTACTGGCGCTCCGCTGTATAGTGATGGCTGCAGGTAGCTGCCACCACCCGTTCAAAAAAGCCTGCATCGATCATCATGGCAGACAGCAATAATGATTCAGCCATCGTCGAACACGCTCCATACAGGCCTAAAAAGGGGATTGCCAACTCCCTTGCAGCATAGTTGGCAGAAATAATTTGATTAAGCAGATCTCCAGCCAGAAGCAGTTCTGCATCCGCGGTATCCAGTCCGGCTTTGGCTATCGCGGTCTGCACGGTTTCCTGCAATAGTATATTTTCTGCCTTTTCCCAACTGCTCTGACCATATAAATAATCGTCCAGGATTTTATCAAAATCCTTAGCCCAAGGCCCTTGCCCCTCTTTGGGGCCAACAATGGCTGCCCAGGCAGTTATTACCGGAGGATTTAAAAACTTGACGCTTTGTTGTCCCAGTTTCTTTGCAGCTGTCATTTCAATCTCACCTTCGCAGTTTATCTGAACCAGTAACTGATCAACCCGATCAGCACTGAAGCCGTAAAGCCAAACAACAAGGTAGGTCCGGCTATGCTGAATATCCTTGCTCCCACTCCGAATATATAACCTTCCCGCTTAAACTCCATGGCCGATGCGACGATCACATTGGAAAAACCGGTGATGGGAACGATCGAACCGGCCCCCGCCTTTTCACCGATCTTGTCATAAATACCAATTCCAGTCAGTAAAGCTCCCAGAAATACCATAATCACCGCCACGGCAGATCCGGCATCGGTTTTACCCATCCCCCTGAAAACCAGGTAATTCAGTATCATTTGAGCGATCACACAGATCAACCCTCCGACCGCAAATGCCCACAGGCAATTGCTAAGCACTGATGGTTTGGGTTTGGCCTGGTTGACCAGATTCTGATATTCTTTCTTTTCCGCAGCCTTCAGTTCTTCGCTTTTGCCTTCATCCATGCTTTTTCCCCCCTTGATAAAATATTATGAGCCAACCCAGGGCAGATTATGCAGAGCGGAGCGTGTGAAGAGTAACTAAACCTCCCGGTGTTCTGTAATGAAGACTTAGGTTTGCGCTAACAACCTCACGTATGTTTTCCCGTTTAAAAAAGCAATAACTTCGCACCTGCCGCACAGGCGCAAAGTTATGAGCGTAATTT
>CAZRMB010000184.1:0-5212 GCA_964600925.1 uncultured Syntrophomonas sp. | reverse complement strand
TGAGAATACCTGCCAGCAACAGGATATAATTATACCAGGGCCCGATGATATAGTCGTAGGCAGCCTGCATATTGTAACGCACATATTCGGTAAACTCAGTAAAAGGTGCTCCCCAGATGAAGAAATCGATAAGTCCCTGGACAGGTAATATCGAAACAATTACACCGATTGCAAATACTATTGCCGGCCACCATAACCGAAGCAAAAGCATGGCAATTCCTGTTCCGGCTATAAAGGAGGCTGTTTGGAATCTTACGGAAAAAGCCAAGCCCATAATAACACCTGCATAGAAATACACCCATGACGGCTTTTTATGATCTTCAGCACTCAGGATGAACCATACACCTGCCATGAGTAAAGGTATACAAACGATCTCTACCAGGTTCCTGACACTTAAAAACGGCATAAACCATAAGAAAGCCACCAGTGAAGTTGCAATAAAAGCAGGTTGCTTTCCTGCAATCTTTTCAGTGATTTTATAAGTAAAAACCACGGCCAGCAGTGAGTATAACGCATGTATTATCCTGATTAACAACATCTTTATCTGAGGATCATTAATCTTGAGCCAGTCACAGGCAACAAAAAACAAGTAATGAAGTCCGGAATATAACATGCTGTGCCCATCGGGTTGAGGATGACTGTTTCCTGTGGGTAACCATCCCTGGTAATTGATCCCCTGCGACCACCAGTACGAAGGCTCGATCACAAGAAAATGATCGTCGTGCATCCCGAATCCTTTTGAAAAAACGGCACTGAGCAGCCTGATCAATAGTGCAGGGATGAGGATATATAACAAAGGCCTGGCTTCCTTAATACTTCTTATCTCTTTAAGACTTAATGCCATATACTACTTCTTGCTGTTAAATGTTAAAAAGTTAAAGTTAAGCAATATTCTCAATTTCGATGGGACATTTCGCATAACAGTCGTGCGTTTCGATGTCTGCTTCTTTGCTAACTTTGTAAAAGAAAAATATTAACAGAATGATACGTTTAAAAATCTACCTGTACACATCTCTTCTGGCCATTATGTCAATAAATTCGCCTGGTATTGTGGCCCAGGAACGCTATACGCCTGAATTGCTATGGAAACTGGGCAGGGTAAGCGAAGCCCAGGCGTCGCCTGACGGCAAGAACCTGTTGTTTGGTGTAACCTGGTACGACCTTGCGGCCAACAAAGGCAACCGCGATCTTTATCTTATGCCGGTTAGCGGTGGGCAGCCACACAAAGTAACCTCATTTAATGGCAGTGAATCGAACGGAATATTCCGGCCCGACGGCAAAAAAATAGCTTTCCTGTCATCTGAATCAGGCAGTTCCCAGATATGGGAAGCAAACCCTGACGGATCGGACGCTAAAAAAGTATCAGATTCCGACGGAGATATAAGTGGTTTTGCATACTCTCCCGATGGGACACGGGTACTGTTCACAAAAAGGGTAAAGCTCGATAAAACGCCAAATGAACTTTACCCCGATCTACCTAAAGCAAATGTGCGAATAGAAGATGACCTCATGTACAGGCACTGGGATTCATGGAGTGATTATTCATACAGTCATATATTTATTGCTCCATACAATAATGGCACTATCGGTGCGGATATTGATATTATGCCCGACGAAAGATTTGATTCACCCATGCTTCCCTGGGGTGGTATGGAGCAGATTTGCTGGAGCCCTGATGGAAAAAGCATAGCCTATACTTGCAAAAAGATGGCAGGGAAAGAATATTCGCTGAGCACAAATTCCGACATATACATTTATAACTTGATTAAGGGCAATACGCTCAATATCAGCCTGTCAAACAAAGGATACGACCAGGATCCGGTATTTTCACCCGATGGGAGCAAACTTGTATGGCGGAGTATGGAACGTGATGGTTTTGAAGCTGATAAGGACCGGATCATGATCTGTGACCTGAAATCCGGTTTACTCAGTGATTACTCTATGGGCTTTGACCAGAGTTCAAAAAATTTCACCTGGAGTGCTGATTCGAAATCAGTGTTTTTCATAAGCGGGCATCACGGAACCGAACAGATATACAGGCTTGATCTTGCCAGCCGGAAAATTAAGCAACTTACCAACGGCGTTTATGATTATGTATCCATCAGCCTCTCCGGCAGTGATCTTATCGGCATCAGGCAAAGCATGTTAGAACCATCTGAAATCTTTAAGGTTTCATTTCAGGGTAAAGAAACTCAGCTCACATTCATCAACCTGGATATACTTAAAAATGTAAAATCAGCCTCCGTCAAGAGCCGGTGGGTCACTACAACCGATGGAAAAAAGATGCTTGTATGGGTTATTTATCCTCCTGATTTCAATCCCAATAGAAAGTACCCGGCGTTATTATTTTGCGAAGGCGGCCCTCAAAGCATGGTGAGCCAGTTTTTCTCCTATCGCTGGAATTTTCAGATGATGGCTGCAAACGACTATATAGTTGTGGCACCAAACCGCCGGGGCTTGCCCGGTTTCGGACAGGAATGGAACGACCAGATAAGCGGAGATTACGGCGGACAAAACATGAAAGATTATTTAACCGCTATAGACTCGCTTTCAGCCGAACCTTATGTTGATAAAAGCAGGCTTGGTGCTGTTGGTGCCAGCTATGGCGGATTCTCGGTGCTATGGCTCGCTGGTCATCACGAAGGCAGATTCAAGGCTTTCATTTCGCATTGTGGTATGTTTAATCTTGAAGACCAATATCTTACAACAGAAGAGATGTGGTTTGTGAACTGGGATCTTGGCGGACCTTACTGGGAAAAGAATAACCCAAAAGTGGATCATTCGTATGCTAATTCCCCCCATTTATTTGTAGATAAATGGAATACACCGATCATGATAATCGAGGGTGAGAATGATTACCGCATACCTTTTACCCAGGGTATGGCTGCTTATAATGCAGCGTTACTCAGGGGAATACCGGCACGTTATCTCCATTTTCCGGAGGAAAGCCATTGGGTATTACGCCCGCAAAACAGTGTTCTCTGGCAAAGAGAATTCTTCAGATGGCTGGATCAATGGCTGAAGTAGATACAATGAAAAAGCCCGGCATCAGGTCCCGGGCTTTTTCATTTTAATTAGCGAGGTTTTACATATTCATACCACCACAGACACTAAGCACCTGTCCGGTAACATATTCTGAAAGATTTGAGGCAAAGAAAATGCAAGCCTGGGCAACATCTTCAGGTTTGCCACCACGGCGCAGGGGAATTTTCTGCGCCCATTCCTTACGAACTTCTTCAGGCAGCTTAGCTGTCATGTCTGTTTCAATGAAGCCCGGAGCAATTGCATTACAGCGGATACCCCGTGAGCCAAGTTCCTGTGCTATTGACTTTGTAAAACCGATAAGACCGGCTTTGGAAGCAGAATAATTCGATTGACCTGCATTTCCGTTAATACCCACAACCGAGCTCATGTTTATAATCGAGCCACTGCGTTGCTTAAGCATATATTTCTGAACAGCTTTGGTAAGGTTAAATGCGCTTTTAAGGTTTACTTTCAGTACAAGATCCCAATCTGCTTCAGCCATGCGCATGAGCAGGTTGTCGCGGGTTATTCCGGCATTGTTTACCAGCACATCTATCCGGGTAAATTCCGCAGCAATCAAATCTACAACTCTTTCACTATCCTCAAACGAGCTGGCATCCGATGCATATCCGGCAGCTTTGACGCCAGTGGCACGCAGTTCGTTTTCGGTTTGTTCCATCACTTCGTCGCGACGGATATCAGTAAAGGCAATATTAGCGCCTTCATTGGCAAAAGCCAATGCAATTGCTTTCCCAATTCCGCGCGATGCGCCGGTAATAAGAGCAGTTTTTCCTTCCAGAAGTTTCATAAACTGTTGGTATTGTGATGAATTAATTATATTTCAAGAATCAATGCAATCACAACGACTGCACTTTTCCAACTTTAAACTTTAAACTTTTTTACCCCCACTTAACCAGGTTAAAATCAAGCCTGTGAGGAAGCATGGGGTTTTTGGGTGTAATGCGGAATGCAAGATCGAACACGCCAGCATAAGCGGTATCGAATTCAATCGAAAATACTGAATTCTGTCCCTGCTTGTTCTGGAAGACGAACTCCCTTATCGCAGTAGGTTCCTGCATATGCTCGTTGATACGCTGTCCGGCAATCATTTCCACCATCACATCGTCCGGGTTAAGTTCTCCAAGTTTAAGCGTAATGGTGGCTTTAAATGAATCGCCAAGATTAAGGGGCTGAATATTGGTATCAGGAATACTGAAGTCCACAACCTCTATCAATTCCCAGTTACGGGCAACTTTTACTTTCCATTTTGCCAGCTTTCTGGCCATCTGGTAGTCGTCGGCTCGCATTTTCAGCGTTCTGTCGTAGAGCTTATTATAGTATTTGGTATGATAATCGTCGAGCATGCGTTTCATTGTGAAATGAGGTGCAATACCCGAGATAGTGTTTTTGATATGGGCGACCCATTTCTCAGGAATTCCATCCGGTCCGCGGTCATAGAAAGTCGGAACAATCTCATCTTCAAGGAGATTATAGATTGTTTCTGCATCCAGTTCATCCTGAAACTGCTGGTTCTGGTAATCTCTTTCTTCTTTCAGCGCCCAGCCAGCTCCTGGAATATAACCTTCGGCCCACCAGCCGTCGAGAACGCTAAGGTTTACAACGCCGTTCATAATGGCCTTTTCACCGCTGGTTCCCGAAGCTTCAAGCGGGCGTGTAGGTGTATTCATCCATACATCAACACCCTGCACAAGTTTTTTGGCCATGTCCATGCCATAATTTTCAAGGAACACCACTTTACCGACAAATTGCGGCATACGCGAAACTTCAATGATGCGCTTGATAAGGTCAGCTCCGGCTTTATCGGCGGGATGTGCCTTTCCGGCAAATATAAACTGTACCTCACGGCCTTTGTTATTAACGATCTCTGCCAGCCTGTCAAGGTTTGAAAAGAGCAGGTGTGCACGTTTGTAGGTAGCGAAACGCCTGGCAAAACCTATTGTAAGCACCTCTTTATCAAGAGAATCAACTATTTCGATGATGTGCTTCGGGTTTTCATGACTATAGCTCATTGCCTCAGTGTAGCGATTCTTGATAAAATCAATCAGATCACTGCGCAATTGCTGGCGTATATTCCAGATTTCTTTATTGTCAACTTCCTGAATTCGTTCCCATAGTTTGAAATCCAATTGGTTATCGATGAAATTATCTCCAAAAACCTTGCGATACA
>CAZRMB010000183.1:0-5232 GCA_964600925.1 uncultured Syntrophomonas sp. | reverse complement strand
GCAGTCCCCCTCACTTTTTTGTCATGCTAATTAAATATGTTAATTTGATCATAACGTATGATAGCCTGACCCTCAATATTTGTTTGAATATTTTTATTTTTCATTCTATTTCCCTAAAAAGAAAACGCAATTTTTATCACGAAGTGAATCAGCAATAGCGACATTACCAAACCGTAGTTTTTAACTACGGTTCTTTTTTGGCTATCAATAAATATTTTTTCGCAGAACGATTGTTATTATTTGCCAGATTGCCATCGTAAATGATTGGAACGCAGGATATTTCACCCTTCATGCCCTTTCATCAACCAAACGAAATGTAATTGTCCATATTTACCAAAAGGTGCTATGTGATTTGAGTAGAATTGCTAATTTAAGGAGGTGAGATTTGAAATTGCCCAATGGTTACATAAAATACCATTCTTCATTTTCTTGGCTTTAGAAAGGAGCATTCATGTTAACATCACGACGCAAGCAATCGATTTTATGTTCTATATTAACTTTACTACTCGTCGCAGTAATACCTTTATCAGCTTTAGCCAGTGATTATGGTACACAGGATTTAACTTCGGGAAGTCGAGGTGAAGCCGTTAGTCAACTACAGAAAGATCTTACCACGTTGGGTTATTATTCAAACAGCATTGACGGCTGGTTCGGTCCGAAAACGTATGACGCAGTAATTTCTTTTCAAGCATCCCAGGGACTAAAAAAAGATGGCCTGGTTGGTCCGATAACCAAGAAAACCCTGAATAATGCTTTAACTGGAATTGTATCCCCCCAGGTATCAGACTCTGCCAAGGCACCGACCACCGTTCGTATCAGTAATTATAATGAACATGAAAACCCGATCGTTGACTCGTTTCGGGAAAACTTTAACGGCAGTCCGGCGCAAGCTCTGGTCGGGCGCGCCATTTGGTATATGGAGTATGGTTTTATGAAGTATGGACATACCAAGTATGCTACAACCGGTTATATCGATTGTTCAAATTTTGTTTCTCTGGTATACAAAGACTTCGGATATTCCATAACTTCTGCCGCTAAAAACTATGGTTCAGTCGGGGTTAAGGTGGAAGGAGTTTATGCCAAAAAAATACCGGGAACATCCAAATACACCCTGGTCGGCACGGAGAATCTAAAACCCGGCGATATCTTTACATTCTGGAATTCTGATGCACCAGCCAGGACACATATAGGACATGTTGCCATATATATGGGCATGATTAACGGCAAACCTTGCATCATAAATACCTGCTCAGATCGCCCCACCGCGATTGGGATAATAAACAGTTTTTCCTACTGGTACGGTTCAAGCCTCATAGAAGTGCGCAGAGTTTTACCTGCCAGCGCATATGCAGCAGGTCATAAAATTACCGCTCAGGATCCGGTTATTCCGGAAATCTATCAAATAAAGCCGGACAAAGCGATTGTCTTGCCGAAAAACCTTGCTACCGGTTTCTAGTGCCCTGGTTTGTAAAACATAAAGCGCGCGCTCGAGCGCAGTCCAAAGAATCAAGCCCATATCAGCAATAAGCGGTATGGGCTTGATTATATTTTTTGCTTTACCAAACCGTAGTTAAAATGCTACGGATATTATTTTTCTCTGTTATCATAAAGATACGTCCTGACAATATATATAGTTAGTAAGCAAAAATTTATGGAGGTAATCCTTATGCCCCTGATAAGATCGGTTCTGCTCCTGACAAGTATACTGTTATTGCTGATTATCTTGCCTTCATCCGCTATGGCTTCTGATTTGTCGACTGAACCCACAGCAGACAAGCCTTTGTTGTCCTCCCTGCCCTGCACCATCATTCTGGATGACAATACCCAAAACGTACCTTCCCTTTGTGTTAATCAAATGGGACAAAGTATGGTTTCTTTAAAAGACGCCGCCCAACTATTTTCGTGTAAATATGTCTTTCAACCTGACGGTACTTTACAGGTTAGTTATGCGGACATTGTACAAACCTTTTTGCCGCAGGAATACATCAACACCGCACCGCTGGAGAACCTGACTCCCATAGAGCAGTTGGATGTCGTGTGTTTACCCTTACGCAAACTGGCGCAGGGCTTTTCCTATGTTGTAATGTATAAAAGCCAGGGACCGCTTATCGTCTTACAAAGCCCCAATTATCAGGAGATCATTCCTGATCCGCCGGACAATTTGCCCACATGGGGAACAATGGGATCTGAGCTTGGCACTCGCTGGCGCTATAAAACAATGATTGGTTCTTTTTATACCACCCTCATTAATAGTTCGGAGGGACGAACCAACAATGTTATTCTGGCTTGTGAGAAAATTAATGGAACGATTGTAAACAGCGGTGAGATTTTCTCTTTTAATAATACCGTCGGTCAAAGAAGCAGTCAGGCGGGCTATAAAGATGCGCCGATATTTTCCGGTAATAAAGTTATTGACGGCATAGGCGGAGGAATATGTCAGGCTTCCAGCACACTTTACAACGCTACCCTGGCATCGGGCCTGCAAGTAGTGGAAAGACATCCTCATTCATTGCCGGTAAAATACTGTCCTCCCCAGCTGGATGCAACTGTGTCATGGGGAATTGAAGATTATAAATTTAAAAACATCCTGGATCGACCGGTACAGATTCTCTGCTGTGTTTACGGTCCTTATGTTTTGACGGCTATTGTGGAAGTTGATTAAAGAACCATTTTTAAAGCATTTCTATCGTTTCAACCAATCGTATGATGGCTGATCCTATAAACCAACGCGGTAATCGTTTAACTGAACTCGCGCAAATATATATATACATAAACATCAATAAAGGAAACTGAGCGGGGATAATTGATCCGCAGTACTTTTTTCATCAGGTCAGATTGATGGGCATAGATTTTTTTAATGATTTCTTCAAAATCATTTTTATCCGAACAAGAAGATACGATGGCAGAGACTGTGTCAAATATTTCATCCTGCTCCGCAATGACAGAGCGAATATAGGAGATAACATGTTCTTTCCCGATCACCGGCAAGGCATGGCTGACTGCGAGCACGTCAATTCCTCCTGCTTCAGCCAGCTGCAGCATTTTCTTCATGCCCCTGTGGGTATCTATGATACTTCCGTCCAGTATATCATTGGGATTTAAGAAATTAACCAGATCACCCGCAAACATAATTCTTTTATCGGGCACGTAAAAAGAGAGATGATCATCCTGATGTCCCGGGGTGTCGAGGGCATATATTCCATCATCCAAAAACCATCCCAAGAATTCAGTACCGGTAAAAGCGAGTTCCCGGCGATCATCATATTTTAAAAACTGAACATTGTTTTGGGGCGTATATATGGTACCGATGTTGGTTCGTAACAGGATCAAGCTGGATAGTTGCAGCAGATGATTGAAAAAACGCGGCATATATTTCTGTATAAACAACACCCTGTTAATCATGGCAGGACTGAGCATACCGGTACGGCCAAAGAAGCCTCGCACGCCGAAAGCATTTACCATAGCCGGAGTGATCTCGGTATAATTACGTCGCAGGTTGTTGATTTTATCCTCCACCCGCGGATGAAAAAATACCCGCGATTTTCCCTTAACTGCTGCTCCGCTGTTGGCACTGTGATCGAGGTGGGAGTGTGTAACCAGCAGATCACAGTGCCTGTTTTGCAGATGATTTTTGATTTGTTTAAGCCGTTCTTTGCCGCAGGCGGCATCGATCATATAACGTTTATTGCCGGTATCCAGGAAATAGGTATTGGCAATCGCTGCTCCCCTGCCCTCGGTACGGATATCAGTGAGAAATGATACCCCGCGTTCCGCAAGGTAATTTGAGATCTCCGGAAATCTTTCATTGGTTAGCATTATGATCATTCAATCTCCCAACCTGCCAGCCTGTCATCTGTGCGATCATTGCAGAATTAAATTCGAAGTATTTACTAGAATTAAGTGTCCGGCATTATTTGATTATCGCTCCGAAAGGGATCAATCCCAACTGGGCAAATTTAAAATGCTGCAGGCCGAAGGGAATGCCGATAATCGTGATGCAGAATATTAACCCGATGGAGAGATGGGCCAAAGCAAACTCCCAGCCAAATACGATCAACCAGATGATATTCATAATCAAGCCTCCAGCCCCGAAATGACCCAGTTCAATTTCTTTCCCGAATGGCCATAAAACAAATCCGGCGATTTTAAAGCATTGAATGCCAAAGGGTATCCCAATAATGGTAATACACAAAATCACCCCGGCCAAAAACCATAAGATGGCCGCGATAATTCCTCCCAACAGGAGCCAGATAACGTTGCCGATAAAATTCATATCATGTCCCCATTCCTTTAATGTAATGATATTCAATTTGTTAAAGACCGCTAGGATTGATTCCATTGATCCGCTGCATGACAGGTAAAGTTCTTATAACGAATGAATCCGCACTTGTCAGCAACACTGTTTCGTATATTTGGTATTTCGAAATCGTCTGCCCAAATATGACAGATAGGCTTATTGAGCAGTTCAGCCCGGGCAACAATCTGGTCAGTGATCGAATCTCCCCCTTGTTCATTGCCGTTCCAGATGGCAATAATGATATCACTGTTATCAGCGACAAAATATCCAGCTTTTAGGTAGGCTGCTTTTCTGGTTGGAGATACCGGCATGGTTATCGTTTCGATCGCTTTTCTGGACAGCCAATAGTTAAACTCTTTGCGCAGTTCCGCCCCTTGACTGTCAATACGAAAGTCGTCTGTTGGTCCGAAGTCATTGATATAATCTTCAACCGGCAAAGGAAGTATGGCGATCAACCGGGCAGCTTTCCGATTTAATAAATGTCTCGCTGCCAGACGGTCTGCACCTGCTGCCAGGGAGGAAAAAACGGTAAGATAGTGATCAGCGTATTGTTCCTCAATAAAACGGATGGCTTCATCAATTCCCTGTTCAATCGTACCAATCTGTTCCGGATTCAGGTTATGGTAGCCGGTAATACCAATTCTTAATGTATTTCTGTCCCCCATCGTAGTGAGCGCATTAAATTCTTTCACGTTAACATGCATGCCGATAATGTCATTGGGCGGCAGGCTGGATAATTCAAATTTTCGTTTATCAGCCAGATTGCTCATTTTTAATAAATTATCCATTGAACGCGCACCATGATAATACTTGTTGATTTTCAGCAGCGCGTCCAAAACGCCGGTTTCAATGACAAACTGCTGCTCACTTCTGATTTGCGGAGCATAGATCGTAAGATACTGTCTCAGGATGAAAGCTCTGCGAATCATGTAGAG
>CAZRMB010000182.1:0-5238 GCA_964600925.1 uncultured Syntrophomonas sp. | reverse complement strand
TCAAATATGGCGCAAGAATAAAAACTATATACTACAAGCCCCCAATTTATATGGATTTAAAAACTACAAGGCACCTGACTTTTAATCAGGGCGTCCGGCGTTAGAGTCGCCGATGACCCACCACATATTTACGTCTAATGTATCTCAAATTCCGCTACCAATTGAGCGGTAGGTTATACATATCATCAGCTTAAATATTTTAGATTTAGTCAAAATTGGAGGCTATCTTGTACATGCATAGATAGCCTCCAATATTATCAAAGGGGTTATCTATCTCCCCTTCTGTTTTGTTAAAACCGTGCTAATTGTTTGCGGAGGATAGCTTCAGCATCAGCAGCCATTCCATCCAGGAGTTCGCGTTTCTATATTAATTCCCGCTAAGAAATAAATGTATCTTTCCCTTCCCAATACGACTTCCGAAGATCCTTTTTCAGCATTTTCCCTACCGCATTGCGAGGAATAATATCTATATAGTCCACGCTCTTAGGTATTTTAAATCCGGCCAGACGTTGGCGGCAAAAGCTTATTATCTCTTCTTCGCTCACCTGGTAACCGGGCTTCAGCACAACAATGGCCTTAACTTGTTCTCCCCATTTTTCATCCGGCACGCCGATAACACCCACATCAACAATGCCTTCAATGTTCATGATCACCTTTTCAATTTCGGCAGGATAAATATTTGTCCCGCCACTAACGATCATATCCTGGATACGGTCTACCAGGTAGTAATATCCTTCTTCATCAAATTTGGCCATATCTCCAACGGAGCACCACTGGTCGTCCAGAAAAGATGCTTCTGTACCCTGCGGATTTTGCCAGTAGCCATTAAAGGTTGCCGGCCCCTTCACATGGAGCACTCCTATGCTGCCCGGTTCTGTAACTTCTTCTCCCTTCTGGTCTACAATTTTCAAATCGATATCGAAGATGCCTTTACCGATGCTGCCTTCCTTTTTCTTGCCAAACCATTCTTCGGAGGTAATAGAGGTTACAAAACTTAATTCTGAGCACCCAAGCATATTGACGCATTTTGCATTGGTAAAGTTGTCAGACATCGCCTGAAAGATGTCGCTGTGCATAGGCGCCCCGCAGGAAACAGCCATTCTTACTGAGGACAGGTCGTATTTAGCTAAGGTTTCAGGTGGCATCATCGACAGCATCCATTTGTACATTATGGGCACCATGAAGACGAAGGAAGGTTTAAAGAGATCTATCAGACGCAGGGAATCCTCCGGGATAAAGGACGGCGCGATGCAGATAGTGCCCCCCACCACCAGAGTGCATAAAATATAGCCGCCTGTAGCAGCGGCATACATGGGGGCTGCTACATAAAGGATATCATCCCTGCTTATCCCAAGTTCGATCGTGGTGGAAATTGCGCTATTATAATCGGCATACATTGTTCTTACCGCACCTTTAGGCTTGCCGGTGGTGCCGGAAGTATAAAAGAGCACATGAATATCTTCGGGCAGTACTTCTACATTCGGTTCTTCCGGGCTGCCGCTGGCAATCAGTTCTTCATAATCCAGCACACCGTCCACTTTTTTATCACTTATCAAAACGATTTCCTTCACAGTGGGCAGCTGGTCCCGAAACGGAGCGATCACATCATACTGCTCCTGTTGGAGACAAATCACCTTGGCTCCACAATTATTAATCTGGTAAATAATCTCCTCCGGGATGAGTCGGTAATTACCAAAGCTGACGGGCAGACCGGCTATCCCCACCGCCAAGAAAAATTCTATAAATTGATAGCAGTTGGCTGTGTAGATGATTATCAAATCCGATTTCTTGAGACCTTTAGCAAGGAGGGCGTTGGCCAACTGCGTAGAGCGCTGCCACATTTCAGCATAAGTTTCGCTGAAATTCTCCGTCTTCAGGGCGATTTTATCCGGACGCTTGATGACCTGGCCCCTGATCGAAGTTATTCCATTGCTGATCAAAGTTGTTTTGCCTGGATTCTTACCGATAAAGTCCATGTGATTACCTCCATTATTTAAAGTATCTCCCGCCAGTCCTCGGAAGGGTCAAAGGCAAGACTCTTTTCAGCAAATATAGCAAAAAGAAATAATCACGTATAATATTTTATTACGTATGATATGATAATCATTTTCTTATGATTTACTTGTTTTGTTGGTTTCGCTGCTGCTGTAAGTGAATTGTTTCAGATAGATTCGCAAAGTAATCAATGATAAATTCACCCAATGTGATGGCCATTTTCTTCTTATACCTGTTTTTGTTCCAGCTCAGTCCAATATACCCCGGCGTGTTGTCATTAGCTACCTCAACACAGTATGGTTCCAAAGCAGAGTTCTTTAACTTATAAGATTTCGGAATAATGGCAAAGCCCAACCCTGCTTTCACATATTCGGGCACCGCCGAAGTATCACTAGATTCAATAACAATTCTCGGATGTATTTTGGCCTGCGCAAATACCATATCTATTTGATCCCGCATTCCAAATCCCACAGGGGAAGTAATCAATTTCTCGTTCTCAAGGTCTTCCAGCAAAATACAGCCTTTTTTAATAAGTGGGTGACCCGGAGAGCACAGTACAGAGCTCTCATCCGTGAAAACAATTTGTGTCTTGATGGAGGTTTCTTCATCCTCTTCAATCGGCGGCGTACAGATAGCAAAATCCACAAGCCCTGCATCCAGGGAAGCAATGATGTCTTTCCTTCGCGCGGAAGACTGATATATGATCGTTTCAGGATAATGCTGATGGAAAGACTCAAGTAAATCAGGCATATATAAGCCAACATTAGTAATTATTGAAACTTTTCGTTCTTCATGCTGCGCCAGCTCTTTAAGCTCGATCTGGGCGTCCTCAAAGTCTTGCAGCAGCTTTTTGGAGCGGACATAAAAAGCGATACCAAGCTGATTCAGCTTTATTTTTCTACCCACATGATCAAAGAGATCCACCCCGAGTTCTTCTTCGATATTATTGATCATCTGTGTTAAATATGGTTGTGATACCATCAATTTATCAGCTGCTTGGGTCACGTGCTCTAATTCAGCAACCAGGCAAAAGAATCTCAAATGTTTTAAATCCAAGGTACCCGCCCCATTTCATAATAAAAATAAATTACTCAACTCTTGGACCTGAAAGACTTACTAAGAAGTGCCCTAAAAAGAAGCCCTAAAAAATTTATATTGTAACGGTGCACTTTGACCCAATCTTCTTGATTATTTTTACCTTTATATTTTTATTAATTTTGCAGTGATATATTGATAGCGGGTCTTTAAACATTCACAGAAAAGTGACGATATAATATAAATAGGGTTTATTTTGGATCCCATCATTATTTGTATTATAAAGTATCTGCTTTATTATGATTGGAGGAATTTCATTGAAGTCATTTACACGCGGCATTTGCGTTTTTTTTACGGCAGCTTTGCTTTTTATCCTGTTTTTACCTGCGCCGGCATCTGCCGCGGACAATGCCTCGGTCCTGAAAACTATCGGACACGAAAACACCGACACGGTCTCGCTCTATGCGCAGCGTGACGTGACGCTTTATGTGCCCAACAATTATGCAGAAGATACGGTCGACCTCCAAAACGGTCTGGTAATTACCTACGATGAAAATACATATAAAAATGTGATCGCCGTGCCGGAAAGCCAAGCCGAGGTCGACAAATCAGCGGTTACCGTCACGGTTACCTATAATGAAATCGAAGATGCGGATAGCGATGAAAAAAGCCAGACTGAATACCAGGTGAATGTAAAGCGCACGGCGGCCAGAGATCCGGAATTCTCAGGCAAAATTTCCAAAACCGGCAAATATCCCGGTACCATATCATTTTCAAAATCCGATTTTACAGCAAATTATTCGCAAAACGACGGTAAGGACATGGCCTATATCTCCATTGCGGGAAGCAACCTGACCACCGGCACCTTGAATTTTTCGACCAGCAACTATAGTTTCGGAGAGTTTATCAGCATGGACTCGATCAGCGATCTGACTTTTGTGACAAAAAACAGCGGTATGGTCTCCTATAATGTTTCCGCTTATACCGGTGATAGTGATGACACCCTCGTCGGTACGGCGGTTTTAACCATTACCGTGTCTGCCCTTTCCGTCCCGGCGATAAAAAGCGAAATCACTAAAACCGTTTCGGCAGGCGATACCCATACTTTTTCCCTGTCTACCTTTACAAATTGCTGCGATTTAAACAACGGGACGCTTGAATCCATCGAAATCACACCTCAAAACTTCGCCAATGGAACCTGGTACGCGAACGGGACCAAGCTTACAGGTGCTACTGCCTTTTCCTCCGCGGAGATCAGCAGCCTCTCCTTCACGGGGAATGCTGAAGGGGCAGCCACGTTTTCCTGGCGTGTTTCCAACCAGGCGGGCTATTCCGGATATGGAAACGGAACTATAACAGTCTCTTCGCCCAAGCTTTCCCTAAGCTCAAATTCGTCCTCTTCGAGGATCAAAAAGGGCGATACCTGGACACTTCCCTCTTCGGGTTTTAACTACACGCCCGCCACAGTCAAGCTGGCTTATGTTAAGATCATTACCGTTCCCAATAGCGCTGACGGTTATTTATTCCTATCCACCGCCCTTGCCAAAGACAGCATCTCAGGTTATAACGCCATCAGCGCCGACAAAGCGTTGGCCGCCAATTCCATTATTCCGTACAGCTATCTCAAATATTTGAAAATAGCCACGAAAAGTACGTCCGTCAACAGTTCCGCTTCTTTTACCTGGACGGCGACCTCCGGCAGCATAATTAAAACCGCAGTCTGGGCTGATGCAGCCAGTTACTCCATCCGATTTGTGACCGCCGGCACGGTTGAGTACAGCACCGCTCCGGAAATTCCCGTCATGCTGGATGACGAGGATTTCAGCGAGCAATTCGATGACCAGACCGGGGGAAATCTTTCCTATATTACTTTCACCCTGCCGGCCAAGACCAGCGGGACTCTTTATGTAAATTACGACATATCCAAAAAAACCGGGACTGCGGTCGCAGCCAAGACCAAATATTATGTAAGCTCCACCCCCCGGATATCCGATGTGACGTTTGTGCCGGCCGATGGTTATAAGAGCGACACAAAAATCACCTATGAAGCCTATGCGGATGAAGACACTCACGCCACCGGTACCCTCGAAATCAACCTGTCCGAAAACGCCGGCGGAACAGTCGGTTATTTGGCGGATAAAAACTGCGCCGTGCAGTTTGATGCGAGCGATTTCGCGGATGCCTTCAAAGACGCGACGAGTGAAACCT
>CAZRMB010000181.1:0-5245 GCA_964600925.1 uncultured Syntrophomonas sp. | reverse complement strand
CCTTTCATACAATTACAATTATCTTTTGTGTTTTTTATTTATTTTTCTCTTTATTCTGCAGAGCGATCAACCCATAATAGTAGTTACTTTTCATCTTTGGATTTATTCTTTTCAAGAGCAGCCTGAAGGAGATCGCCCAAGTTGGTGCCAATATCTTCCTTATCACTGTACTGACTAATTAACTTTTGATTAATCTGACTGGTTCTTTTAGAATTGCCCAACCCGGTATGTTCATTCTCCTTTTCCGGCTGACGATACCCACAGTTTCGATCGGGACAAACCAACATCTTACCCCTCTTACCTTTTACGATAAGCATATATTTGCCACAGGATGGGCACTTGGTTTTACTAATATTGGTGGCCTTATATTCAGCATCATCTATCTGAACTCCCCGCACCATCTCCCGCGCACTCTGGCAGATGCCAGAAATAAATTGCTCCTTATTCCCCTGTCCCTTAGCTATATCCGTCAATTTTTGTTCCCACTGAGCAGTTAATTCAGGCGACCTCAGCGCTTCCGGAACCAATGGAATCAGCTGAATCCCCTTTGACGTAGGAATCAGTTCTTTTCCGTTGCGCTCAACATAGAAAGAATTAATCAGTTTTTCTATAATCTCTGCTCTGGTGGCGGGTGTTCCCAACCCGCTGCCCTTCATGGATTCGCGTAGTTCCTCGTCTGCAATAAATTTTCCTGGGCTTTCCATAGCCGTCAAAAGAGTTGCCTCGTTATATCGTGACGGGGGTCTGGTTTTCGATTTATTTTCTTTTATACTTATAACTTTCTTTTGACTCCCTTTTTGTTGCTGGGTTAAATTTTGCTCAGGAAGTGCATCCTGTTGAATTCCTTCTCTTTCTACATTACTGGTTGTCACACCTCTCCAACCGAGATCCTTTACCACCTTGCCTCGAGAATGGAAGCTTTCACTGTTTACTACCGTGGTTATGGTTGTTTGGTCATAAGTATAAGGAGGATATAAAACAGCGATAAAGCGTTTCGCAATAAGATCATAAAGTTTTTTTTCATCAATACTCAGGTTTGCTAATTTCAAGGGCTGTTCAGTGGGAATGATGGCATGGTGGTCAGTAACTTTACTATCATCCACAAAGCGTTTCCCAGGTTGAATTCTTTGACTAAGAAGCGGTCTAATAAAATCTACATACGGTCCCACCTGCATGGCCTGCAATCTCGTCGGCAGTGTCGGCACGATATCCCTGGTAATGTAGCGGGAATCGGTGCGCGGATAGGTTACCACTTTATGTTCCTGGTACAAGTTCTGTAAAACCGCAAGTGTTCTTTGTGCAGAGAAATTAAGGTGTCGATTGGCATCCCTCTGTAATTCAGTTAAATCATAAGCCAATGGAGGTAATTCACTCTTTGCCTCCCTGCGTATATCTGCAATGATACCATTATGGCCCTGTATCTTTGCTATTATAGCCTGGGACCGGTTATTATCAAATATACGACCCTGCCCCTTGTTATCGCGCCAGTCACCATAATACTCTCCGAAATCAGCCCGGATAGTCCAATAGTCTACTGGTTTAAATTCTTTTATTTCCTTCTCTCTATTTACTATCATGGCTAAGGTGGGTGTCTGTACCCGGCCTGCGTTAAACTGTGTATTGAATTTACATGTTAAAGCACGGGTTACGTTTAATCCAATTAACCAGTCCGCTTCTGCTCTGCATACAGCTGCATCATACAGGTTATTATAAGCACTCCCTGCTTTCAAATTAGCAAAACCATCGCGGATAGCAGCGTCTGTTTGTGACGAAATCCACAGGCGTTTAAATGGTTTACGCCAGTTAGCCTTGTCCATAATCCAACGGGCAACAAGCTCGCCTTCTCTTCCAGAATCCGTAGCTATAACCATATCCTTTATATCTCCGCGTTGCATTAAGTTCTTAACTACTTGGTATTGCTGAGAAGTCTGTTTAATAACTTTTAATTTCATTTTATCAGGTAACATAGGGAGGTCTTCCATTCGCCATTGCTTCAACTTCTGGTCGTAGTCTTCAGGTTCAGCTAGCGTAACCAAGTGACCCAACGCCCATGTCACTACATACTTTTGTCCTTCTATAAAACCTTTATTCTTATTATTACAATTCAGAACCCGGGCAATCTCCCGGGCTACACTGGGCTTTTCAGCCAGCACCAAAGATTTCACTGGAATCGCCTCATCTCTTCACTCTATTGCTGTTCATCTTAACACGAAATGACATATGGCGTGAAGCGAAGTTATCCAAGGCGGAATTTTTCCGGAATCAGTTCAGCTAAAGTAGCTTTGGCCATACCGATACTGGTATCTGCTGCCCCATAGTAAACCAGGATTTCATCATCGTCTTCCAGGATTTCCTTATCTGAACTGGCCACCGCACCGCAAGTAAAGACCACATTGGGGACCCAGGAACCGGATAAACCCAGTTCGTAATCCTCAATCGGTTCCAAAATGGGATTGGGAGAACGATAGATCACTCTCTGCGGATTTTCCAAATCGACCAGTATGACACCCAAACGATAAACATAATTGTGATCGACTCCATGGTAGATCAACAGCCATCCATAACGTGTTTTTATTGGTTGAGCCCCCGCACCTATTTTCAGTGAGTCCCACATCCGGCCCGGACGGGGACCGATGATAATGGCATGTTTCTCCCGACTTGGAAAAACGAGATCTTTCATATATGTTATCCACATACTTGGTTCAATGCGATGATAGAGAATATATCTGTCCTTGATCTTTTCGGGAAACAGGATCGCATCTTTGTCCCAGATATTTTTAAAAGCCAGCCCTTCGCGTTTCCAGTTGGTATATTGGCGTTCCAGAAAATCCTCCAATTTGATCGAAGCGGCGGCAATCTGAGCAATATTCCCATCATAGGCGGTATAAAGCATCCAGATGCGATCCTCAATGAGGATCAAGCGCGGATCTTCACAACCCATTTTTTCTTCAGGAATTGCCGGAGAGAAGATTGGCGTATCCAATCTTTCCAATACTTTGTAACCATCTGTAATGGCCAGTCCGATGTGTGAGATGTTATCATCGCCCACTGCCCTATAAAACAGATAGACTTTATCCTGGATGCGAATCGCTCCAGGGTTCAATACGTATTTGCATTCCCAGTCATGTTCCTTGACAGGTTCCAGCAGGGGATTACCTTCATAACGCTGCAGCGTTTTACTTGGCTCGTTGGTAGTTTCCTGCACAATTACCTGGACATCTTTGGGACGGGCCGGCAGCAGCGCATCCAGAAGGCTTTGGCCGCTTTTACCAGCCAGAATATAACGAAAAACCGTCTGCATTATTTCTGCTTCGTCGTAACCAAGTTCACGGTATAACAATTCCAGAAATTCATGGTTGAACCATCGTCCTTCGATACTGGTGGTTAAAGGAGTAGGTATATTTAAACCGCCCTTATAGCTGTAACTGGCCCAACTCCATATCGTGCAAGTCAAAAAAGTTCCGTTCTCCAGAACCTGGCTCAGACCATAACCATCCGCCATCAATCTGAAAATCTGGCCATAATGATTCTGGCCCTGTTGTTCCAACAACTCAGCCATTGTCCGTATTTTGTCTGCCAGGACGCGGTGATTACTGTTTTCGAAAATTCTCTGAGCGGAAAAGTCATCGCCTTTCTCCATCGGCGTCATTGAATTACGAGCTTTGCCGCCTACATTTTTGCGTTCTTTTACATTTTGTTGAAACAAGCGGGAGTAATGCTCAGCTAAACAAATGCGGCGAATAATGGATGTAAAATAACGTAGTTTCGGAAATCTGCCCCCTTTGCCCTTCTCCATGGCTTTGATCGTAATCCGGGCAGTAATGCGATTCAGATTTGATATTTTGGTATGCGTCCATAACCCTTCCGGCAATGAGCTGTCTACGATCAGCGGCTTTATCTCTGTCCAGGCGAAACTTTCCGGTTTAAGCTGTTCGGTCAGCCACAAAATGTCGCGATCATTGTAGCTCCAGCTTTCAACCAGATTTGCATAAGTGAATGCATCGCGCGGATCGATTTTACCTAGAAGATCAGCGGGGCTGTAAAACCCCAGGGGGATCATCAAATTAACCGGCGGGAACCTGATCAGCATTTCCTTTAAAAGATCAGCATTAACCGTAAACATCTGTTGATGCGGCACCATTTTAAACAATTCAGACACAAACTGCTCCAACCCCGCCGGTTCACTTAAATCACCCGGGAACAGCTCATCCACCACTTTTTCCGCATTAACCATAAATCTTTCCGTGGCGGCTATTATTTGGTCTGATTTAGCCTGGGCCGGCAAAGCCATTCCGGTCGCAAGAAAATTGTTAAAACGGTCCTCATACCGTTTGCGCAGCTGTTTAAAAAGTTCGTCCGTATTGACGATATGTTTATCTTTGCCGGATATCTTTTTTGGCACAACGATTGGACGTCCGGGAATATATTCCATGTAACCGAAAGGAACCAACGGAGGAGCGGTTTGTTCTGATCTACCCATCCACTGATTGCTGAGTGCCACCTTCTTCCTCCCGAACTCTTCGATTAATTGGTTACGGACTGATTCCAGTTTAAATTGCAGGAAATTTTCCCGGGGCGATATATCCATTGCGATGAGGCTTTGGCTGAATGTATTCATTTCCAAAGCGCAGGCAGCTATTTTCGCATTGAATAATGCTGTGGCAGCATTTATCATGTCATTCTGAAGGTTTTCTTCACCGAAAGCGTAATTGATAAACATTTTATAAATGCCGGCTACCCATTCAGCATCACTCAATTGATATTCTTCAGATCCAGCCATAAAATCAAGCAGTTGCTGATAATTCTCTTCCGACAACAATGATTTAATCGTATCTGCTGACTTTTGATAGTATTTCTTCAGTTCCAAACGTATATCTGCCGTATCAAGCTCCGCTGATCCGAACTGACGGGCTTTATTATGGTTTAGAATATCTACCACTTTGGTTATCAGACGTTCCTGCTGCCAGAGTGCATTGTCACGGCACAGACAATCAAATATGGCTCGTATCATTTCATTAAATTCCACACTGTTTCGTTCCAAATTGCAGAATTGGGGACGTGCACCCATATCCAATTCACAAATTTGTTTATTCCAACACAGAGCACGCGTAATCAGCCAGAAGTCCAAACCGGAACCGTTTATGCTGTCAGTCCAGAATTTAGCTTCTGTAGCCAGCTCTTCCACTAAATCATGGGCAATTGCATAAATTCCACCCAGCGGTTCATGTAATCTGCTGCCATAAAA
>CAZRMB010000180.1:0-5248 GCA_964600925.1 uncultured Syntrophomonas sp. | reverse complement strand
CGGATCAGAGCTATATTGGATACTCCTGCGGCCAAAAGAAGATCCAGATTATCCGCGTTGATGCCGCCGATAAAAACCACGGGTTTCAATGCCGTTTGCAGCACCCGGGAAACGTCGCCGGTTCCAATATGGTAACTTTTTGTTTTGGTGGGGAAAAGAGGGCCGAAGGCCACATAATCCACATCCATAAGATTTGCCCGCTGAAATTGTTCCAGGGAGTGGGTGGACAAGCCGATAATTTTATCTGCTCCGATCATCCGCCGCACCGTATTTACCGGATATTGCCGTATGTCTTCCTGCCCCAGATGAACTCCGTCCGCCTCCAGTTTCCCGGCCAGCAGGGGATCATCGTTGACTATAAAGGTCACCCCATTGTCTTTACATAAAGAGGCAAGCCGGCGTCCCAAACCTATCAACTCTTCTGGTGATTTATGCTTCTCCCGCATCTGGAGAATATCGACACCCCCGGCCGTTGCTTCTTGGGCGATGCGCATCAAGGGCACTGAGCCCACATATTCTTCACTGAGAACGAGATAGAGACTGCCGTCTTTTATGGCCCGTATACATTTTTGCCGCAAACAAAAACCCCCTGTGCTTTAATTCAAAACACAAGGGGTTATATTTCTAATCATCCCTACGCTGGCATTACCCAGATCAGGTTATGAGGGTTATCCGTTCAATCTACGGAACTCTCAGGCCGACGACACGACCTCCCCTTGTGTTCTTTTGATGCGTTGCTTTAAACATATCTTATGATCTCTGTCAATTATCAATATTGGGTTAATCTGCTTCTAACCCCAAATAGGCCAGCGCTTCCTGATAAATGAGTTCCGCCCTCTCCCGGAGCGGATCGCAGTTCTCCGGTGGGGCGTCCAAGTCATACTGGGCGGCATCGTTGCTCCAGGCCCGGCATGAACCGCCGCAGATATAGCGCATATCGCAGGCACGGCAACGCCGGTTGGTGTCCACAGTCCTGCCGGCAAGATTTCTAAATTCGGGGTTATCGAGAACTGCCGCCAATCCGTCACGGCAGACATTCCCGAGGACACTGTGTGGTCTGTGGTAGGCATAGCAGGGAAAAGCCGTGCCGTCCGGTTCAACGTATAGATTTTGGCCGATCCCGCAACTTGCACACGGGTAAAAGCCTTGTTCCAAAACTTCCCACGGTTGGATGTTCATGTGGAGAACTTCGGTTGTGGGCGGTTCGTTCCAATCCCGGGCGCGCCCGAGTGGCAGCAGTGGCCGCATCTTCACATGGCGAATTCCCAGACGATCCGCAAGATCCCAAATGGAGAGCCCTACCGCCCCACGGGCATCATTTGAACGTAAGGAAGCAGCCAAAGTCAATTCCGCCCAGGGAACTTCGGCCATCCGGTGATTCCGCTCAGCACAATGACTCATCCAAGAAACGAGGTTTTGCTGAAGATGCGCAAAGGCCCCCGCTCCCCGCCGGGCGTCGTGCAGTTCCGGCGGGCCATCGATACTTGCCACAACTTGATCAAAGGCGGCTCCTATCTGGCTCATGTCGGTTCCAGAAAGCGGCAGGGCAAAATTGGTTCGCAAGACCTGCTTTGTATCCTTCAACATTGTGCGGACATCTTTCAGCCTCTCCAGGACTTGCTGACGTTCCCGGTGGATCAAAGGCTCTCCGCCCGTGATAACAATCTCCTGAAATCCGCTGGCGGCCCCTTCTACGGCGAGACGCGCCAAATCATCGGGCAGCATTTCGTAGTCTGCATGCTCATCGCCGGCTTGGGCATAACAATGGGTACAGTGAAGCTGGCAGCGAAAGGTGACGTGCAGATAGAGCTTGTTGAGTTTTCCCGTGACCGCTAAGCTATTCTTCATTCGTATCAGGGCTGATTTGGCTGTCTCGAACGTACTGGATATTCCCATTTCAACTAATCGCCGTGAGATATGATTAATGTCGGAGGACCGGGCCAGTTCCATGGCGGCGACAATCCGCCTTGCGTTACGGACAGTTTGGAAAGGGTGTCCGTGGCGTCTGCCCAGTTCAGCTATCGCACCGGTATGGATAAGCGGATGGCCGTTACGACGTAGGCCGCGCTCGGCAAGCAAAGTAATATTTTCCGGCGTCTCCATCTCCGCCAACAGACGTTCTTGAATTTCGTCAAAGATATCCTTCCAAGCCGCACACAAGGGGTCTTTGTCCCCGCCGTGGGCCAGGGCATTGTAAGCACAACCGCCTTTGCAGAGACCAAAATGTTCGCAACTGCCGCAGACATCGCGAATACGCACTTCACGCTCCAAAAACAGGCGGGCAGGTTTTGAGGCGGCAAGATCCATCATCGAAGGGTTGTCGAAGATCGAACCCAACCGGAACCGCTCTAAACCCGCCATCCGCTGGCAGGGATAGATGCCACCTGACGGATCAATGACAAGAAACATTCCGAAACAGTCGCGCAAGGCGCAGACCGCACCTTCTCCTTCTACGGCAGTCCGGCATAACTGATCCATTGTTTCGATCCGTATATGGTGCCGTTCGCGCGCGTAGCGTTCGAGCATGCCCCGGAGTATGCCGCCCCATAGTGCGGGGCCTATTTCCAAACCACTTTTTCCATGCAAAGAAGGCACGGCGGCATGGAGGGAAAAGGGCAGATTTTGCAAGCGGAAAAAATCGAAGACATCTTCCCAACGGCCAGCGTTCTGTTCGGTAAAGGTGGCAATGCAGCTCACAGAAATGCCTGCCGCCCTCGCTCGTTCGATGCCAGCCATCGTCCGGGCATAAGAACCTGCTCCTCGTTGACTATCGTTGATCTCTTCAGGGCCATCCAGACTTGTTCCCACCGACACCTGATGCCGTTTCAATAAATCGCAGAACCGCTCGTCGAGGAGCCAGAAATTGCTTTGCAGGGCAAGATCCCTGCGCTGCCCGGAAAATACACTGTCGATTTCACCCAGAAAATTCTCAAAAAAGGAGTATCCGGACATTAGAGGCTCGCCGCCGTGAAATGTTAGCCGCAGTTTGTCCTGATTGGTCTCGCGCATGATCCGGTCCATAAAAGAAATGGCGGCTGATCCCGTGGAAGAATCCATGATTTCCCCTTCCCGCGGGCCAAAACAATAGTGGCATGATCCCGGACAGGCAAGGGAGGGAATAATCATGAAGGAGGGTTGGAAACCGTAATTCATTACTTTCAGAAGTCCTCTACCCGCATGCCAAGCCCGAAATCACTATGAGTGGAAGCAGAACAATCAAATGAACGGGTATGGTTATCAACATGTGGACTTGTTATTTTTTCTTTTATAGTGAGCCATTGCGTTCGATTAATCTTGGATTGTTTGTTGAGTTTAATCAAGATTTCTGCGGCGGCTCTACGTTCAGATTTAGAACCGCGTTCCAACTTACTGACAAAGGCGTCAATGCCGCGCTGATCGCCCAGTATGCTCAAAGCCTCGGAAGCCGCTGCCTCGCCGCGATCAGATGCTTTAACTAATGGTGTTACTGCACGGGGATCACCCGAACCAGCAAGTCTTGGAAAATCATCTGCATCGCCTTTGATGATTTCTTTCCATTTTGGCTCACCCAGTGCGCTCAATGAAGCGCTGGCAGTTAAACGAACCTTAGCTTCCTTGTCTCCTAATATGGCAATTAAAGGCTCGACAGCGCGGCTATCACCACGCAATCCTAAAGCTTCTGCCGCATTGATAACTATACTATCGTCATACATAAAAAGTGCTGCAATCAACGGCATAGTTGCCCTGGGATCTTGCGCTTCAGCAAGTCTCAAAAAATCATCGGAGTCCCCTTTTACCAAATTCCCCCATTGCGGTTCACCAAGCTCACTTAAAGCCAGCACAATATCTTTACTTAGCACAATATCTTTACTTAGATTATGATAAAGATTATGATAAGGAAGCAACCTTAGATCATCATAAGCAAGCAAACATTTGATGAGCGGCTCTATTGCTCGGGAATCACCAAGCTTACGCAGGGCTGGTATAATTTTGCCAAATGATCCATACATGCCTTCATCTATGAGTTTTATCAAAAATTCCACAGCGCGGGTCCCACCAATGTCCCCCAATGCTGCGATAATGGCATTGAAACATTCAAGAAAGTGAAAGTAATCTTCGAATTTTCCATTTTCAATAGCATTAATCAACGGTTCTAAAGCGCGGGGGTCTCGCAGTCTACCCAAAGCTTCGACAGTAGCTAGGAAAATCTTTGGGTTGTCGTTTCTAAGTGCGTTAATTAGCGTTTCTACAGCACGAGAATCACCCAATTTACCCAAGGCTTCGGCAGCATCTATATCACCTCCATTCATCGCCTTAAGTAATGGTTGCATGGCACGGGGATCGCCCGAATCAGCCAGTCTCCGGAAATCATTAGCGTCACCCCTTACAAGGTCTTTCCATTTAGGCTCACCAAGATCATCCAAGGCTACCGCAACAGATTTACGCAACCATGCCCAGTCATTACCCAGTGCAGTAATAAGCGGATCTACGGCACGAGAGTCACCGATCTTGCCCAAGGATTCTACCGCAGCTTGGCATATCTCGTCGCTCAAGAAGTTTCTATTATGATTTTCATCCATTGCCTGAATCAAGGGCTCTACTGCCCGAGGATCGCCAAGCTTACCTAAGGCTTCGGCAGAATAAAGACGAAGGAAAAGGTCTGGATATCTAAGTGCATTGGTGAGCGGTTCCACAGCGCTTCGATCACCAGCTTGGCCTAATTCCTTTGCTGCTGAATGTTGATTTCTGCTGGACTGATCTTCAAGATTTGCAATTAACTTCGCTACTCTATTTACACCACATTTGGAGCACTTAATACCATCCCATTGATGAGCGTTTTGCCTGGTGACACCGCACATGGAACACTCCTCACAATCCTTCGACCAGTTGTGTCCTTCATCCCTGATCTTGCCACAGGTCGTGCATTTACAGCCGTCCCAGGTATGGGCATTCTCTCTGGTCTTACCGCAACGTGAACACTTCTCACAATCCTTCGACCAGTCATGTCCTTCATCCCTGATCTTGCCGCAGGTCGTGCATTTGCATCCGGCCCAGGTATGGGCATTCTCTCTGGTCTTACCGCAACGTGAACACTTCTCGCAATCCTTCGACCAGTCATGCCCTTCATCCCTGATCTTGCCGCAGGTCGTGCATTTGCAGCCGTCCCAGGTATGTGTATTCTCTCTGGTCTTGCCGCAACGTGAACACTTCTCACAATCCTTCGACCAGTCATGCCCTTCATCCCTGATCTTGCCGCAGGTCGTGCATT
>CAZRMB010000179.1:0-5266 GCA_964600925.1 uncultured Syntrophomonas sp. | reverse complement strand
CGGAGGTATCTTATGAAGATTCTGTTATCCATTGATGACACGGATGCCATGAAGGTGGAAGGGGTAGAGGTGCGCGGAACCGGCGAACTGGCCAGCATGATCAAACAGACCGTGGAAGAACGCGGCTGGGGTGTTTGTGAACCGATCACCCGCCATCAGTTGCTGATTCATCCGGATATACCTTATACTTCGCACAACAGTTCCATGTGTTTTATGGCAGATATTAATGCAGATTGTTTGGATGAATTGATCGCATACAGCAGTGATTTCCTGGTTCGGGAAAGTGCATCCGAAGCCGATCCGGGCTTATGTGTGGCGGTTATCGACCGGCTGAGTCATCCCGGCTGGCTGATCAGTTTTGGTTATATGGCTAAAAACTACGTTCTTACCAAAGAAGAAGCCTATGATCTGGCTGAAACCCTGGGCATTCATCTTTCCGAACACGGCGGCACCGGGCAGGGGGTAATAGGTGCGCTGGCGGGAGCCGGCCTTCGTTTGAGTGGCAATGACGGGCGCTTCAAAGGCAAGATCAAAATCAAATCGGAGACCGGTATTGTTTCGGCAGGCTTGATCCGTGCTACCGGCAAGGTCGATTTGGTCAAGAGCCTTGAAGAAGGGATCATATTGGAGGACAGTGATGAATTGATCCTGGGAGATACGGTCAAAGCGGTCCTGTTGGATGGCAAAGCAGTACTGCCGGTCTATTCCATCGGGAAAGATGATAGCGGAAGGCCCAGATGGCAAACTTATTCAAAGAGTCAGATGAAAGATTTTTAGCAATTTCATCCCCAGGGAGGAGAAAATAAAATGTGGCAGGTAAATGATAAAGGCGAACGTGAATTTACCGGAGGCAAACAGGATTGGAATACAGCGGCCAAGGCCGCCGAAGAGTGTTCCTGTTTTCAGGAAGATGACGAAGATGAATTGGTTGCTGACGAAAACATCTCTTGTTATAATTGCCGTTATAGACGTTGGACTGCAAGCTCTTTTATTTGCTGTAAATAACTTGGGACGCCTTGCGGCTTGATCCACTCGAGGAGGAAAAATCAATTTGAGTTTTTATGCAGAATATAACCAAAAATTAACGTCACCCAAAGAAGCGGTAAAGATCATTAAATCCGGAGACCGTATTCAATACAATTCTTATAACGGTGTCCCGCCTGCACTGGATAGAGCCCTGGCAGCGCGCCGGGATGAATTGGAAGAGGTTATCCTGTACACCAGTGTGACACTGTTTCCCGTACAGGCAATTGCCGCCGATCCTGAGGGCAAGCATTTTATATACAATAACATGCATGCTTCAGGTCATGACCGCAAGCTGGCTCAGGCAGGCAATTACTATTACGTTCCTACCACCTATTATGAACTGCCTAAAATTCTGAAAGACGATCAGCGGGATGTTGTTCTGCTTCATGTTGGGAGTATGGATCAAATGGGCTACATGAATCATGGCCCCAATGCAGGACATGCGCAGGATCTGGTCAGGACCGGCAAGAAGGTCATCGTGGAAGTGAATCAGAATATGCCTACGGCTTACGGCGGTTTTGACGTAGCGGTACATATCAGCGAAGTGGACCTGGTGGTGGAAGGGGACCAACAGCCATTGTTTTCGCTACCGGTATTGCAGGCCAATGACGTAGAAAAACGCATTGCCAAATGGATCATGAAGGAAATTGAAGATGGGGCATGTATACAATTGGGGATTGGGGCCATGCCGAATTTTATCGGAGAATTGATTGCTGACTCGGACCTCAAAGACCTGGGCGCTCATACGGAAATGTTGGCGGATGCCTATTTAAAAATGTATGAATCCGGAAAATTAACCGGGAAAAACAAGGGGATCGACAAGGGGAAGATCGTGTATGGTTTCGCGATGGGCTCGCAGGCTTTATATGATTTCATTGATAAGAATCCGGTTTGTGCCACTTATGCAATTTCCCAAGTCAACACCCCTCATGTAGTAGCCAAAAACCCCAAAATGGTTGCCATCAATGGAGCTATTGAAGTCGATCTGTTTTCACAAATCAATGCTGAATCTTCCGGTACGCGTCATATTTCCGGAGCCGGCGGACAGCTTGATTTTATGCTGGGCTCATACATGTCCGAAGGCGGCAAAGGCTTCATATGTCTGCCTTCCACCTTTAATGACCGGGATGGCCAACTCCGCTCCCGCATCTGTGCAACGCTCAGTCCCGGAAGCATTGTAACCACACCCCGATCGATTGCCCATTACATTGTGACCGAATATGGCGTCGCCAATGTCAAAGGCAAATCCACTTGGGAGAGGGCTGAGGAAATGGTTAAAATCGCTCATCCCCGTTTCCAGGATGAATTGATCCAGCAAGCCGGCGAGATGAATATCTGGCGACGGAGCAATAAAATCGGCTAAAGGACAATTAGAATAAATTAGCCGTTGCTATTTTGATAAAGCAACGGCTTTTTAATGCCGCTTCAGTCCCGAAATACCTTCGGGCCATTAGTTGCTGTCCTTCGTTAATTTTGTTCCACACCCGGTTTGTCAGCAAATTCAATAACTGCCATGGTGCAGCGGGATATACATATCAGATTTTCATCTTCATCATAGACGCGGATGTCCCATATGATAGTCCGCTTTCCCACATGAACGGGTAGGCCTATCGCGTGAACCATGCCGCTGGCTTTACTGCGAATATGGTTGGCGTTGATCTCCAAACCTACTGCCCGCTGATAGCTGACATCTACAAACTGATAACTCCCCGCTGAAGCTACAGTTTCTGCAATTACGACTGAAACGCCCCCGTGCAACAACCCGAATGGCTGATGGACTTTGGGTGTGACCGGCATCTGGGCTACCACTCTCTCCGGCGTATATTCAACGATTTCAATTCCGAGTGTCCCCATAACAGTATTGTTTATGTCAAACCCGGAAACATCATGCATAATCATCGCTCCTTATTAATCCATTCTTAATAAATAATAACATAAAAGATTCCAAGGATTTGCATATTTAATGGTTGAGCGGTTGGAAGCCATGCTAATTTCAGTCGGACAAACCAAACTTTAATCTTAAGACAATAAATAATATTCTAAATTGTAATATTATTACGTAAAATCACATTGATAGATTTACTGTGCTTAATTATAATAGGTATTAATAACGTGCTGTTATAATTATCTCATTATCAGCACAATTGTACATTTTTATTACCGCATCAGTGAACTTGATGTTCGTTTATTAAATAAAACAGGAAGGAGGATTACATACTCTAAGAATTCTAACATAACCCAAATATAAATAAGGAGGCTCAGAACGAATGGGACATCTTTATACTAGCGATGAGCAAATTGATAGACTCGTCGATTTCAAAGGTGCTCGCGACTTCCACTTAAAAAAGGATCGTCGTAAAAGAGACAAACGTATGTCTTTGAGCGAAGCAATTGATCAGTTTGTTCAAGATGGTGATATTTTTGCTGAAACGGGTTTCTCTTATGTAAGAAGCCCCATTCAAGCCTATTTTGAAATTGTACGGCAACAAAAAAAGAATCTTACCGGGATCGGGTCCCCCATGTCCAATTGCTCTTATTTCATGGCTCGTGGCTGCATGAAAGCACTGCATCTATCCTATATAGGTGTTGAGATGCGCGGTAATGACAAAAACTTTGCCCGTATTATCAAGAACAAGGATGCGGAGATTTTATCCTTATGGAGTCATGGTACTATGGCACTGGGATTCAAGGCAGCTCAGCTGGGAGCCCCCTTTATCGCATCCAAACAATTGCTCGGTACCGATATGATCAAACAAAATCCTTATGTAAAAGTAATCGACAATCCGGTTGGAATCGATCATGACCCGGTTTGCCTGATACCGGCCTTATTCCCTGATGTATGCATCATTCATGTTCAGCAGGCTGACCGCTACGGAAACGCAGTAATCAGCGGCCCCGCTATCAATGACATTGCTCTGGCGGCCGCCTGCCGGAAAGTAATTATAACTGCTGAGAGAATTGTTCCTGAAATGACTATTCGTGATAACAGCAATGCCAGTATTCCCTTTATGTATGTGGACGCAGTAGTGGAACTTCCTTATGGTGCTTATCCGGGAAGCTGCCCGGGACATTACTACTGGAATCGTGAATGGTGGGAATTCCTTATCCGCATCGGCACGGTTACTTATGAGAACATGATTGAATTCACTGATCACTGGATTATGAACACAACCGGCCCGTACGATTTCATCGATAAAGCTGGCGGATTGGCTGTTATTGATAAAGCCCGCCGGTTGATGGAAGCAGCCCAGGGTACGGCCGATGACTCCGCCATCAGTTTTGATTATCAAGAAGTCATACCAAAATGGGATAAGTAAGGAGGAGAATCATGAGCAATGTAGCACCTGCTAATCCATTGGAGATGCTGGCCTATAATTTATCTCTGATGATTGAAGATAACCAGATCGTATACGTTGGGACCGGACTTCCCATGGTAGGAGGAATGCTGGCCAAGAAAACACACGCCAAAAATATAACCCTGGTATTTGAGAGCGGCGGACAAGACCCCTTGGACGGATGTGATGTGCCCTGGTCAGTCGGATGCCCCTTTACCTTCCGTAAATCACCAATGTCGATGGAGATGTCAATTTCCTTTGGGCAGTGTGCCGTGGGATATGTTGATATCGCTTTTCAGGGCGGCGCTCAATTCGATATGTACGGCAATGTAAATACTTCAGTTATTGGCAGTTATGACAACCTGAAATCTATTCTGCCGGGCAGCGGCGGAGGCAACGATATCGGTTCATTGACGGAAAAATCAGTACTGGTTGGCTTGCAGTTACCGGATCGTTTCCCTGAGCGGGTAGATTTCCTGACCACTCCGGGCTATCTGGAGGGGGGAGACAGCCGGGAAAAAGCCGGACTTTACGGAGGGCCGATTGCTGTTGTTACGCAGGTTGGAGTGTATGACTTCGAACCGGAAAGTAAACGTATGCGGATCAAAGCATTAAACCCGGGAATGACGGTGGAGATTGCCCAAATGTGTACCGGCTTTGAATTGCTGGTACCGGATGAAATCCATATGGTACCTCCCCCACCCGATGAGGTCTTGGAAGTTCTTCGCAACGTGGTCGACCCCCGCGGAGTATTTACCAAGATGCCGGGAGCGTAAAACGGTAAGACTGTCAGAGAAAGCAGAATAGGTTAAGAGCAACAAAGACTGTAAAACTACAAAATCAACAGAGCGAGCAAAAAAGGCGAAGAGCAAGGCTTGCAAAAAGCCCGCGATTGAGGCGTACAT
>CAZRMB010000178.1:2395-5268 GCA_964600925.1 uncultured Syntrophomonas sp. | reverse complement strand
GCAGCTTCGGCAAAATGGAAGAAAGTGAATACCACATCTTCATCTAAAATATCTGTCAATCTGGCTTTCAGTTCAATGCTGCCGCGCCTGGAAATGACCCTGACTTTTTCACCATCATTGATGCCCAGTTCCGCTGCTTTATTGGGGTGGATCTGCAGTTCATTTTCCGGCTGAATGGCATCCAGTCCAACCGAGCGGCGAGTCATGGTGCCGGTATGATAATGGTACAGACTTCGTCCGGTGGTCAACAGGATCGGATATTCTGCATCCGGCAACTCAGCTGCTTCCTTGAAGTCGATGGCATGGAACAACCCCAGTCCGCGATTGAATTTTTCCTTGTGCAGAACCGGCGTGCCGGGATGTTCTTCCGTCGGACAAGGCCAATGCAGGCCGCATTCTTCGATACGCTCATACGTTATTCCCGCATAAGAGGGAGTGACCGTACGCATTTCATTGAAAATTTCTTCCGGCGAAGCATAACTCATCGGATACCCAAGGCGGGTAGCCAGTTCGCTGATGATCTGCCAGTCCGGACGAGCATCGCCGCGAGGATTGATGGCCTGGCGTACTCTTTGCACTCTTCTTTCGGTATTGGAGAAAGTCCCGTCTTTCTCTGCAAAGCTTACACCCGGGAATACCACATCCGCCTTTAGGGCAGTTTCCGTCAGGAAAATATCCTGTACCATAAGGAACTCGAGGGTTTCCAGGGCTTCTTCCACATGGTGCAGATCAGGATCACTGACCATGGGATTTTCACCGATCACAATGATGCTTTTGATCTCACCGTGATGGGCCATATTGATGGCTTTGGTCAGGGTAACTCCATTATTGGGGGAAAGGCTTACGCCCCAGGCCTTTTCGAATTTCTCACGCACATCGGGGTTGGAAACTGCCTGGTAGGCAGGATAGCTGACCGGCAGTGCGCCCATATCGCAGGCTCCCTGCACATTGTTTTGTCCCCGTAGCGGATTTACGCCTCCACCAGCTTTGCCTAAATTGCCGGTAAGCAAGGCCAGATTGCACATGGTTTTAACATTGTCCGTACCGGTGCTGTGCTGGGTCAAGCCCATGGCATAGCAAATCGAAGCAACTTCTGCTTCGGCATAGATACGGGCTGCTTTACGGATATCACTGGCAGGAACGCCGGTGATCTTTTCTGCTGCTTCCGGCGTATAGTTGGCTACAACTGCCGCCATGGCATCGTAACTCTCAGTGCGATTGGCTACGAATTCTTTATCCAGCAGACCTTCACTGATAATAACGTTCATCATGGCGTTAACCAGAGCAACGTCGGTACCTGGTCTGAACTGCATATAGACATCCGCCATTTCCGCCAAGTCTATCCGGCGCGGGTCGGCTACGATCAATTTGGCTCCGTTCTTGCGAACATTGCTCTTGATCTTATAACCGATAACCGGATGATTGTCGGTGGTGTTGGTGCCAATCAAAAAGATTGCTTTGGCATCGTTTTGTAACTCATTGATGGAGTTGGTCATTGCGCCACTCCCGAATGCTGCCCCCAGACCGGCGACAGTAACAGAGTGTCAGAGACGGGCGCAGTGATCAACATTGTTCGTGCCAATGACTGCGCGCATCAGTTTTTGTGCCAGATAGTTTTCTTCATTGGTCATACGGGCTGATGAAAACATGGCGATTGAATCTGCGCCATATTTTCCCTTAATATCTTTGATCTTCCCGGCGGCAAAGTCCAGTGCTTCATCCCAGGATGCCGGTCTCAATTCTCCGTTCTCTCTTATCATCGGAGTGGTCAGTCTTTGCGGAGAATTTACAAAGTCCCAGCCAAAACGTCCCTTAACACACAGTGCACCGTTGTTTACCGGGCTCTGCTGATAATTGCGCATGGATGTTACGCCTACGATTTCATCATCTTTGACGTTCAGCTCAAAGGTGCAGCCCGTTCCGCAATACGTACAAGTGGTAGGAACTTTTTTGACCTGATAAGGTTTGCCTTTGCCGGCTGATAATTTGCTGGTCAATGCGCCTACCGGACAAACCATTACGCACTGTCCGCAGAATACACAGGGGGAATCCTCCAGTAATCCATCAAAGGCAGTGGCAATATGAACATGGTGACCACGCTCTTCCAGGTTGATGGCCTGGGCACCGGTGATCTCCTCGCAAGCTCGCACACAGCGGGTACACATGATACATTTATCATAATCCCGTTCTATAAAGGGGTTGGGATCATCTTTGTAAAAATGGGGGCCTTCCACGCCCAGAACCGAATCTTTAACATTGTAGCGATAACAGTAATCCTGCAGTTTGCAGTCCCCGTCTTTTTCACAAACATGGCATTCCAGTTTATGGCGGGCCAGCAAAAGATCAAGAATTACTTTGCGTGTTTCGATAACATCCGCACTTTCAGTTGCTATTTCCATACCGTTTTCTGCGGGGGTCACACAGGCGGCGAGTAAATTACGGCGCCCTTTGGCTTCAACCACACACATCCGGCAGGATCCAGCCAACTTTAAATCCGGGTCATAACACAGGGTGGGAATATCAGCGCCAGCATTGCGGCAGGCTTCTAACAGCATTGTACCGCGCGGCACCTGAACTTCTTTCCCGTCTATCGTCAGGCTTATCATGGTTGCTCCTCCTTCCTGTTCAAATTACAGTACCTTGCGCAGGTATTCATGGCGGAAATGTTTAATGGTACTCTCGGTGGGTATCGGTGCTGCCTGCCCCAATCCGCACAAGCAAGCTTTTTGCATCACTTTTGACAGCAGCAGAAGTTTGTCCAGATCCGCTTCACTGCCTTTGCCTGCATTTAAACGCTCCAATATTTCCCGATTGCGGTAAGTACCTTCCCGGCAAGGATTGCATTTGCCACAGGATTCATGTTCAAAGAATTT
>CAZRMB010000178.1:0-2295 GCA_964600925.1 uncultured Syntrophomonas sp. | reverse complement strand
GCGTAAGTTTCAACATTGTTGACTACGGTCGGAGCCTGCCACAATCCTTCCACACCCGGGAAAGGCGGTTTAAATCTCGGTTCTCCCCGATGGCCTTCGATCGATTCGATCAGCGCCGTTTCCTCACCGCAGACATAGGCACCTGCACCCATCCTTACCTCAATATTAAAATCTCCCAGTACATCGCTGGCACTGTCGACAGCCTTGCGCAGTAATTCAACGACGAAGGGATATTCACCGCGGCAATAAATATAACCCTGATCTGAACCTATCGCATGTCCGCAGATGGCCATTCCTTCGAGCAAGGCCTGAGCATTCTTCTCACATATGATTCTATCCTTGTATGTTCCCGGTTCTCCTTCATCCAGGTTGCATACCACATATTTGACCGGAACATTCTGGGGAACAAAACTCCATTTCATTCCCGCATTGAAACCAGCCCCGCCGCGTCCTCTAAGTTTTGAATCCTTAACTTCCTGGATCAAATCTTTTGGATTCATCTTGCGCGCTTTTTCCAGACCACTATACCCTCCCACCTTGATATAATCTTTCGCGCTGGCGGGATCGATCTGATCTGCGTATTCGAGCAAGACACGCATTTCTTTCGCCATTTTTATCCCATCCTTTTCTTTTACCCTCGCTACCTTTATCTACAGGCATCCGGTCAGTCTTATTTCAGAGCACTCAATATCTCCGGAACCTTTTGGGGGGTAACATCAAAAATCGGCTCACTGTTCACAGTTATAACCGGAGTCGCCTGGCACTGTCCGATGCATTCAGTCAGTTCCAGCGTAAATTTGCCATCAGCTGTAGTTTCACCAACCTTGATGCCAAGCTGTTTTTCAATCGCTTTGATGACCTCATCTGCACCCGCTACATGACAAGGAGCACTTTCGCACATCCGAATTATAT
Organism: uncultured Syntrophomonas sp.; assembly: GCA_964600925.1. Taxonomy (GTDB): domain Bacteria; phylum Bacillota; class Syntrophomonadia; order Syntrophomonadales; family Syntrophomonadaceae; genus Syntrophomonas_B. Next base: position 1,383 of record CAZRMB010000178.1, on the reverse strand, counting down.
ATTTGCCCCGCGGTTCAACCGACAAGTAAGAATAAAATGTAGCCACCCCGTAAGCCTGGGACTCTGATACCCCGAACATTTTGGCAGCTTCGGCGATTGCTTCTTTAGGAAGGTAATTATATTCTTTCTGAATGGCGTGATAAGCTTCTATGATTCCACCCTGTTTATTTCCGTGCTGCGCAATGATCTCTTGAACTTTGCCCACAATTTCACCTCCTATCCATAATAAACTTATCAAAAAAACAAAAACCCACTGCAAAAATGTCAAGAACACGACCAAACAGCAGGTCCTGAGTTTTACTCAGACCAGCAGTCAAGCAATAGCTCCTTTCCGCAATGGGAGGTAAACCCGTTTCCGGGATTACCCAATGACTGTTTGCCATAGCTAAATAGCTTTAGGCTGACAGTTCGGAGGCAGTATTTAATTGACTAAATTAGACCCACCGTGTTGGCTATTCTGTAAATAAAACTATTCTTGTGAAAACTTCTACAAAACTTATTAAAATCCTGCATACATTATATACATTTATTCCACTTCGTTTTACTCCATATCGAATTCTCTCTTTATACCCAATCTTTTTCTTTTTCCCTCCCGGTTCATATTCCGGAGGGACTTTTTATTATAAAAAGGCCGGTATGCAAAAATTATTTCCCTTTGAAATTGGGTTTGCGTTTTTCCACGAAAGCCTGGCAGCCTTCTTTAAAGTCCTCGGAACTCCAGCACAAAACCTGATTGAGCGCTTCCAATTCACATTGCTGATAATAATCATTCTTTAGTGAAGCACGCAGTAATTTTTTATCCAGTCCAACCGTAACCAGCGGCTGGCGGGCAAGCCTTTCGGCCCATTCAATCGCGGTTTTCATCAGTTCATCATGGGGAACGACGATATTTACCAGACCCAGTTCATTGGCCTCATCCGCACTTAGTATTTTCCCGAACCATAGAATCTCCGCTGCTTTATGGTATCCCACCTTCTGCGTGAGAAAATAGGAAGCGCCGCTATCCGGACAAAATGCCAGCTGCATAAAAGTAAAACCAAAGCGGGCCTTCTCGGAAGCGATGATCAAATCACAGGCCAGACAGGTGGAGGTCGAAGCCCCGGCGGCTACTCCGTTGACGGCAGCGATGACCGGCTTTTGCAGTTCATAAATAGCATTTACAATACTTGTAGATTTGTCATAGGTATATTTGGAATCGAGCGGGCTGGTCATTTCATAAAGGGTGGAAACATCCCCGCCGCTGGACCATCCTTTGCCCGCACCGGTAATAACAAGAACCTTGATATCGTCTCTTTCGGCAACAACTTTGCAAGCCGCGGGAACATCATTACAAAAATCTTTATTGACCGAGTTCAGGAAGTCCGGCCGATTAAAAGTCATAAT
>CAZRMB010000177.1:0-5285 GCA_964600925.1 uncultured Syntrophomonas sp. | reverse complement strand
TATTACGGGTATAATGATTGATATGACAAGGAAGGGAATCATATAATGCAAAACAAGGATTATTTAATTAAACTGATTGACGCCGGACAAAATGTGAGAGTATGGTTAGCCCATACCACGAATCTGGTTGAGGAAGCCCACCACCGTCATCAAACCTCTGCTACAGCAACAGCGGCGCTGGGCAGGGCTCTTACTGCTGCGGTAATGATGGCAAGCGATCTGAAAAGCGACCATGATCTGTTGAGCCTGCGCTTCAATGGCAACGGTCCTGCCGGGACAATTATTGCAACTGCTGACAGGAATGGTTATGTCAAAGGATTGATTGGCAACCCTCAAGCAGATTTGCCGTCCCGTTCTCCGGGTAAGCTTGCCGTAGGAGATTTAGTGGGCCAGGATGGCTACCTGGAAGTAATAAAAGACTTGGGTCTTAAACAGCCTTTTGAAGGCAAAGTGCCGTTGTTCAGCGGAGAAATCGCCGAAGATCTGGCGCAATATTTTATGCAATCGGAGCAGATCCCTGCACTGGTATCACTTGGGGTACTGGTAGGCACTGATCTTCATGTGCTGGCTGCGGGAGGTCTTATTGTGCAGGCCTTGCCTGAAGCTGATGATACGGTTCTTGAGAAATTGGAAAATAACATTTTATCCCTGGGTCAGATAAGCAACCTTGTTTTTGATAATGAAACGTTGGAAGACATTGCGGCTGCAATTATGCAGGGGATTGAATATTCGATCATCGATGTGATGGACTTGTATTTTCGTTGCCAATGCAGCCGGGAAAGACTTGGTATCATACTGGCTGGTCTGAATGAGGAGGAACTCAGGGAGGCGGAAGAGAATAATAAGGATATTGAAGCAATATGTAATTTCTGCAGAACAGTATATTCTTTTAGCCCTGAGGAAATTAAGACGATAAAAAGCGAAAAGCCTTAGATACATATCTAAGGCTTGGTGTGGCAGCATTTACAGCGCTCTTTGAACTTTTCCGGAACGCAAACAGCGGGTACATACATACATTTTTTTCGGAGTTTTTTCATCCAGTACTTTTACCCGTTGCACATTTGGTTTCCACTGACGATTGGTTCTTATATGGGAATGGCTATACTTTTTACCAAAGGTTACGCCTTTTCCACAAATCTCACATTTAGCCACTATTTTGCCCCCTCTCTATAGCAGTTGCACTTAAGTATTTTATCAGAAGCAAAAGCAAAGGGCAAGAAGAAGCTATAAATAATATGTTGTATAATAGATTGATATCAAACAGGAGGGAAAGAATGTTTACAATTAAATCTAACGACCTGGGCATTATTACGGTGGAAAAAGAAGTAGTAGAGACCATTGCAGGTCTGGCAGCGCTTGATTGTTACGGCTTGGTGGGGATGGTGCCCCATAATATTCAAAGTGGAATCACTCATATACTGGGTTTGGAATCTGTTCGCAAGGGCGTTGAAGTAAAAAATGGCGTGGATGGATTGATTGTTGACGTACATGTTATTATCGGTTATGGCATAAAAATATCTGAAGTAGCCTTGAGTGTCATGCAGAAAGTAGCTTATGTTTTGGAAAACGGGGCAGGCATCCCGGTGGAAAAAGTAAATGTAAATGTCGAAGGGATCAAAGTTATAAAAGATATTTAATGGGAGGATAAACAGTTTGAGCTTGCTTAGTATTACGGGATACGATCTGGTGCGAAGTATTAAGGCGGGTTGCATCAGATTGGAACATAATCGTGACGAAGTCGACCAACTGAATGTATTCCCGGTACCGGATGGTGATACCGGGACGAATATGTATTTAACCCTTTTGTCAGCGGTGAAAGAAGGAGAGAAAAACAGTTCAGACTCTCTGGGGAAGGCAGCCAAAGCTATTTCCATGGGGTCGCTTATGGGTGCCCGCGGCAATTCAGGGGTAATACTATCTCAGATTTTCAGAGGTTTTGCCAAGGTCCTGGATGGCAAAGAAGTGGCCAATGCCGTTGATCTTGCGACAGCCCTGCGCTCCGGAGCAGATACTGCTTACAAAGCGGTCATGAAACCGGTCGAGGGGACCATATTAACTGTAATTCGTGAGATATCCAAGACTTGTGAACGGGAAGCCCAGTCCGAGTCTGATATTTTAGCCGTTCTGCTGGCGGGGGTCAAGGAAGGTTATCGTACCCTTGAAAAAACACCTTCCATGCTGCCCATCCTTAGAGAAGCGGGTGTAGTTGACGCAGGCGGACGCGGTTTGTTGTTTTTCCTGGAAGGCGTGATTGAGGGCCTGGCAGCTGATAAAGAAATACAGCTGGACAGTTACAAGGAAAAAGCTGTTTCCACCCGTCAGGAAATAAGAGATGATATTGTACTTGATTTTCAATACTGTACCGAGATGCTGATCAAAGGAGAAAATTTACATCCGGAAGATATTAAAGATCATCTTCGTCCGTTGGGTGATTCCATGTTGGTGGTCGGTGAAGAAGAGATCGTTAAGGTGCACATTCATTCCAATCATCCCGGCAAGGTCCTGGAGACCGCTCTCCAATTCGGACAATTAAGTGACATTAAAATAAACAATATGCTGGAAGAGGTCCATGAAAACCGCAATAATTTGGAACAAAACAGCAAACCGGCCTTCAGTAAAAAAATCGGTCTGGTGGCAGTCGGAGCAGGTGACGGTATTATCAGCATACTGGAAAGTCTGGGCGTTGATTTTGTTGTTCAGGGCGGTCAGAGTATGAATCCGAGTACCGAGGACTTGTTGAATGCCTGTAAAGATGTTCCGGCACCGAATGTAATTATTTTACCGAATAATAAAAACATTATCATGGCAGCAGAACAAGTCAAAGAATTATGTGACAAACAAGTGGCTGTTTTACCGACTCATTCGGTTATGGAGGCAATTGCCGCCCTTATTGCGTATGATCCCGATGGGGAATTGCAGGAAATCTTGACTGTTATGCAGGAAGAAATGCAGAAGATAACCTATGCCGAGGTGACCCATGCGGTTAGAGATTCCGGGGTAAGCGGCCTGGATATTGAAGCCGGCAATGTGATCGGTCTGATCGACGGCAAGATCAGCAAGAAAGGAAACAGCGAAGAAGAAGTGGTGCTGGCCTTATTACAGGAAATGATCCATGAGGATAGTGAGTTGATCACGTTTTTATATGGCAACGGCTTGGAAGAGGCTCAGGCCAAAACATTTCAGGAAAAAATCATGGGACTTTATCCGCAATGCGAAGTGGAAATGCATTTTGGCGGTCAACCCCACTACAGCTATTTCATATCAGTAGAGTAAATCAGGATTCATTGTCATGGGGCGGTTTTTTCGTTTTTTTGCGGAGTAAAGCCGTCCCGTTTCATCATTTAGTCGGTTTCGGGAGGTCAAATGGAAAGTCTTTTAAAGGAACTGCAGTACATTAAGGGCGTGGGCCCCAAGCGAAATCAAGATTTGCAGAAATTCGATGTACATAACATTTTTGATTTGCTGTGGTTTTTACCCCGTGCATATTTCAACCGTGCCAATCTTTCAACGATAAGAGATTTGCCCTTGGATGCTGCTGTCAATCTGCAAGTCCGGGTTTTGAGTACTACCCATAACAGGACCACCCGGGGATTTCATATATTCAAGGCCCGGCTTGAGGATGATACCGGGGTTATTACGGCGGTCTGGTTTAATCAGCCGTTTTTAGCCAATGTGATTAAAAGCGGCCAGGAGATCCTGGTTACCGGTAAAGTAGACAGCAGATACCACGACTTGCAGTTGCACGTTTCCGCTTATGAGATACTGGATGATGAAGCGATCGAATTCAACATAGTCCCGGTATATCCTCTGAGCGGGAGCCTCAATCAAAAAAGCCTGCGCAAAATGATGCATTTCGTGCTGCAAAACTATCTGCCGGAATACCCTGAGATCCTGAATCCAAAGATCAGGAACAAATATGGATTGACCGACATACATACGGCCATGCAGAATATCCATTTCCCTGAAAGTGCGGAAACTTATCTGCACGCCAGGAATAGGCTGGCTTTCGAGGAATTATTGCTGTTTCAGCTTTCGCTGGATAAATATCATGCCCAAGGCCAGCCAGTTGAAAATTGTGCAGTCCATCGTGAGAAAACCGATTTATACAGGCAGTTGCGTCAAAATTTGCCTTTTGCCTTGACCGACGATCAGGACAAAGTTTTGCGGGAGATATTTGTGGATATGGAGTCTAAAAGAGTAATGAACCGGCTGTTGCAGGGCGATGTGGGAGCAGGCAAGACGGTTGTGGCAGCCCTTGCCATGGCCAAGGCGGTTGCCAGCGGGTATCAGGCGGCACTGATGGCACCGACTGAGATCCTGGCCCAGCAGCACTATGAAGCGATACAGAAGTTTTTTGCCGGCAGTGAAGTTGTGTTATCCTGTTTGACCGGCGGCACTCCTCTGGTTGAGCGGCGTTTGATTTTGCAGGCGACACAGTCAGGAGAAATAAATATACTACTAGGCACACATGCCTTGATTCAGGGACAGGTGGAATTTGAGAACCTGGGGTTGGTCATTATTGATGAACAACATCGTTTTGGTGTACGCCAGCGAGCCCTGCTGAGTCAAAAAGGAGAGAACCCGGACGTATTGGTTATGACGGCTACCCCTATCCCCCGCACCCTTGCCTTGACTGCCTATGGCGATCTGGACCTTTCAGTCATTCATGAATTGCCGCCCGGGCGCAAGGCGGTGAAAACCCGTTATCTGCCTCGCTCTTCCCGCCATCAGGCGTATGATTTTGCGCGCCCACTGATAAAACAAGGGGAACAAGCCTATGTCGTATGTCCTTTGGTGGAAGAATCGGAAAAACAGGATCTGCAGGCAGCGATCACCCTTTATGAGGAATTGAGCAATTCCATTTATGCTGAATTTTCGATAGGACTGATTTACGGGCGCATGAAAGCCAATGAAAAAGAAATGATCATGCAGCGTTTTAAATCAGGACAGATCCAGGTCCTGGTTTCCACCACCGTGATTGAAGTGGGGGTGGATGTGCCCAATGCTTCAGTTATCATTATTGAGCATGCCGAAAGATTTGGCCTGTCCCAGCTTCATCAGCTGCGGGGCAGAGTCGGTCGGGGAAGTCTTCAATCTTACTGTATTCTGCTGGCGGATGCCCGCACCGAGGAAGCCAAACGCCGCCTTAAAGCGATGGAAAAAAGCAACGACGGCTTTGAACTGGCCAATGAAGACCTGGCTATCCGCGGACCGGGTGATTTCTGGGGGGTGCGGCAGCACGGATTGCAGGATCTGAAAATTGCCAGCCTGATCAAAGATATCGA
>CAZRMB010000176.1:329-5396 GCA_964600925.1 uncultured Syntrophomonas sp. | reverse complement strand
CCGTCACCTATATGTCAAATTGCTATCAGATCGTGGAAATGATGATCGCCTGTGAAATGATCGGCATGCCCTTGTCATATGGAAATTTCCGATTGACGCCGGAGGAGATCATTTATCAAATAAATGACTGTGAAGCAAAAATCGTTTTTGTTCTGCAGGATCAGTATGATCTGATCTATCCGCTCATGGACCGCCTGCCCACCGTTAAAGATTTGGTGTTGGTTGGGGAAAGCGCCAGCAATGATCCAGGGATATTAAAATTTGAGGAAATGATAGCTGCCGGTAGCCCGGTTGATCCTGAGATCGTAGTCGATCCTGAGGACATTCAGAATCTCTTTTATACTTCCGGTACGACCGGCAAGCCCAAAGGCGCGGTGAGGGATGCATATTGCAATTATAACCTGGCGGTTTCGACCGCAGTTGAACTGGGCATCAACCGTGACGATTCTCTTTTTGTAGCGGCTCCCATGTATGCAGCTGCCACGGTTGGTTACTTATACACCACTTTAATGGTGGGCGGGACCGTGTGTATTGCGCCGTCCTTTTTACCGGAGGATAGCCTGCGGCTCATAGATTTGTTTAAAAATACCTTCGTCTTTATGGTACCGATCATGTTTGACTGGCTGTTCATGCCGCCACCGGAGGTCCAGGCCAAATATGACCTTTCTTCGGTACGGTTGGCAGTATCCTGTGGTGCGCCAATGCATACGCACTTTTTTGCAAAGATGCGCAAAGGTTTCAAAAATGCCCGTTGCATAAATATGCTGGGCAGCTCGGAACTGGGCTTTGTAACCAGTATTTCCGCCGAAGAATGGCTGGATCAGAATAAAGAAGGCAGCGTCGGCAAAGGCATTTTTGATATGGACCTGAAGATCTTCGACGATAAAGGCAATGAATTGCCGCAAGGTGAAATTGGCCTGCTTTATGGGCGTAGCCCCCAGACCTTCAACGGTTATTGGAATAATGAAGTGGGTACCAGGGAATCGTTCCTGGGTCCCCAATGGGGCACGGTAGGCGATATGGCCCTCATGGATGAAGACGGGTATATTTATCTGGTCGATCGCGCCAAGGATATGATCGTTACCGGCGGCACCAATGTCTATCCGATTGAAGTGGAAAAAGTTATCCTGCAAATGGAAGGCATAACGGATGTCGGCGTCATCGGAGTGCCGGATGAAAAATGGGGCGAGCAAGTCAAAGCAATTGTGGTTTTAAAACCCGGTTATCAGGTCAGCGAAGAAGAGATCATTAACTTCTGCCGCCAGTCTCTGGCTGGATTTAAAACGCCCAAGAGCGTGGATTATATAGATATTATTCCTCGCAATGCAGCCGGAAAAATGCTGAAAAAGGATCTTCGCAGGCCTTACTGGGAGGGAAGAGATACTTTCATTTCCTAAAAATTTATGAGGAATGGCTTCTGCATGATGCCCTCTTCCTACCCGCCATTTACTGAAATAACAAGGGGTTTCAGATTGATGAAACCCCTTTCTACTATGGACATTAATGTCTGAACTACAATCACTTGGCTTGGAGTTCTTCATTCTCAAGATACTGTTTTAATTTTTTATACAGTCCTGTTTTGTGGATTCCCATTCTTTTGGCAGCCAGCGCCACATTCTGGTTGGATTCATTATATATTTTTAGGATGTACTGTCTTTCAAATTCATACATTGCATCCTTTAGTGTTAAATTAAAATCTGAAAAAGTGATCATATCATCCTCGCTATTATTTTGGAGGAAGTTGCTTTTCTCGTCGGGAATGTTTTTTGTTATACGATTAAAACCCTCCAGAGTCAACATATCATCGGGGGATGAGATAACCATTCGTTCGATGTTGTTTTTTATTTCCCGGACATTTCCCGGCCAATCATAGTTTTTGAAATATTCAATGGCGGATTTAGAAAAATACTTGGAAAGGTTATATCTTTTATTATATTCATTTAAATAATAGTGAACAAAAGGTTCGATATCATCTTTTCTCTCTCGAATGGGAGGGATGGTGACAGAGATAACATTGAGCCGGTAATATAAATCTTCCCGAAAGAGATGATCTTCCACCATTCTTTCAAGATCCTTGTTGGTGGCAGCGATTATCTTGACGTCAACTTTTATGGTTTTATCTCCTCCCAGCCTTAGAACTTCACCGGTTTCCAAAACCCTTAACAGTTTTGCCTGCAAACTAAGAGGCATGTCTCCGATTTCATCCAGAAACAGAGTGCCATTGTCTGCCATCTCGAAAAAGCCGGGTTTACCGCTTTTTTTTGCCCCTGTGAAGGCGCCTTCAGAATAACCGAAAAATTGTGATTCCATAAGATTTTCCGGTATTGCGGCACAATTAACCGGGATAAAAGCGTTTTCGCTGCGATTGCTGTTTTTATAAATATATCTGGCAAAAACCTCTTTCCCCGTTCCGGATTCACCTGTTAGCAAAACCGTGCTATCAAAGGATGCGATTTTCTGAAGAAAGGATAAAATTTTCTTGGTCTGTTCACTTTCAGCAATGATTTTGTCTTCCTGCATTCCCTTGCTGTAGGAATGGAGACTTGCGGGACTGTTATTCTTGGGATGGTTTTCTTGAAATAATTTGGTCAGACCGGCAAAGAAATATTCGTATTGGCTGTAAGATACAGCCATTTCTAATTCGCCGTTTTCATCAAAAATAGGTATACCAACAGAATATTGGGGTCCTATTAATTTCCCGGTCATATAAGTAATCGAAATTTCTTTGGTTTGCAGAGCTTTTAAGCTGGATGAATTAATAAGTAATTCATTTTCTACCGCATGATCCAATGTTATATTATAGGCTTCTTTAGTAAAACCACTGTTGGAAAAAGTGTAATCACTAATGTAAATGGGTTTTCTGTCCTTGCCTACTACAAAAATATTGCCGAAATAAGCTTCCAGTACTTTTCGATAAAACTTTTCCCGTTCTGTAATATCAGGCTCTTCTAAAATATTTATGGTCATTTGATGATCGCTCCTATTGCAATTTACTATATAAATTCAAAAAAACAACATTTAATTACAAATTTGTGTAGAAAATTTTCTATATTATAACAGAATTATTTCTACTGTAGATAAATTTATACTGAATATTTATGGGTGATCAAAATTAAAAATGATCGATATAAGCAAAAATATAAATTTTTGGTATCAATAAAAAAGGCGTTTTGGAGGTGAACAGGTTGAATTTTCGGACAATGGGATTTTGGTTGGCATACAAATTGCAAATTTTAAAAAGGGTATTGGTACTGATCATTACCATAAATTTGGAAGTGGAATTCCTTTTTTAGCTTCATTTTGCTTTGGTCACTATTTTACATCAGGGAAGGTTATGGATGTTTGGACCTAGTGAGCAAGGGGTACTCTTGTGCCCCAAGCTACTGAGTCCAGAAAACGAAAAGGAGCTGTTGATAATGACTGAATACAGGATCCATCCTTTGGAAGCTGCCAAAATAGGTGTAGTAAAAGGTGTTGTAACGCAGATGGTCGATATGATGACCCCGATCGTGGCTCCGGTTTTTGCCTTTTATCTGGAAGGAGGCCCTAAAAAAATATTGATTGATACAGGAGTGCTTGAACCAGGGCCCGATGGTACGTTTCATGGATTCCCGCTAATAGGCGGAGGACCCCAAGGAATGAAAGATGCTTTAGCGAAAAACGGCCTGAAACCGGAAGATATTGATATTGTAATCATAACACATATGCATTTTGACCATGCCGCCAATATTTCCTTGTTTCCCAACGCACAATTTATTTTGCAGAAGAAAGAATGGGAATATGCCAAAGCTCCGTTGCCGATACAGAAAGCAGTTTATTTAACTGATTTGCTGTCCGAGCTGGAGAGTTATGATTTGGTTCTGGTCGATGATGGTTATGAGGTGGCAGATGGAGTGAATGTAATCTGCGTTCCTGGCCACACCAATGGTCAACAAGCCGTCGTAGTCAATACCAGTGATGGCATTTATGTACTTTCCGGGGATCTAATGTATGCCATGGCTAATCTTTACCCGCAAACAACGGAGATTATCGATGCACTGGGAAATAAAGTTCCCTGTACCCCGCAGCCCGGACATCCTTTTTACCCGCCCGGAATCCATACCAACCTTAATGATTGGTATAGCAGTGCATGGCGTCTTTTGTCCATCGCCGGAAGCAGAAAACGCATCCTGCCGGGGCATGATCCCAGCCTGGTAGGTAGAGTATTCCCGGAAAAGTAGTATCCTGCCGATCAATCCAAACGAGAATTATTGAAAGGAGCATCATCATGACCGCAGCGAAATTGGATTTTCCAATAACCAAACTTGAAGATCTGCCGTACCTGCAAGGCAGGCAACTGCATTTCGACAGCATTGCTGAAATGTTTTATACACGAGTACAGGAGGAGCCGGATGCGACTCATGTGCTTTATTATGACCAGGTAATCACTTATGCCCAGACCAATCAAAGAGCTAACCAGGTTGCCAACTATCTGAAGGAAAAAGGTGTGCAAAAGGGCGATGTCGTTTCCGTCATGGTTTTAAATTCACCCGAAATCTATTACACCATGTTTGGGGCACAAAAACTCGGGGCAGTTGCCGGCGCGGTAAACTATATGCTCAAAGGCCCGGAGATTGCTTATCTTCTGGACGACTGCCAACCCAAAGTTGCTTTTGTGAGCAGTGAGTTTATGAAGGATTTTGCCGCCGGTTATGCGGTGGCCCAGCATAAACCGGTGGTCGTTGAAGTCGTCACCGAAGTAGAGCATGACAGCCACATTAATGAGTGTACATTGGCAGACATACTCAGCCAATATCCTGACACCGAAACCCTGGTAAAACAAAACCCCGATGATCCGTTTATGCTGCTCTATTCTTCCGGTACCACCGGCAATCCCAAAGGTATCCTTCTAAGCAATAAAGGGCAGTTGTCCGTCTGCCGTGATATGAACCGCATTCGGCTGTTCCAGGGTAAAGACGTGATGATGATCATTTTGCCGATGTTCCATACCAATCCGCTCTGTGTATGGACCTACCCCTTGACCTATGGCGGACATACGATCTGCATCCGCAAGGCTTTTTCCCCGCT
>CAZRMB010000176.1:0-319 GCA_964600925.1 uncultured Syntrophomonas sp. | reverse complement strand
GGATTTCTGGCCGGCGGTCATGCAGTATGGGGTTACGGTAGTGTTCGGCGTACCCACGATGTATAACTATATTTACAATGCTGCTGATCCCAAGATCATAGACCCGGCCAAACTGAAGGTAAGATACGCTTTTAGCGGAGCCGCCCCGATGCCAGTGGAACTGATCGATGGTTTCAAAGAGAAGTTCAATATTGAAATATTAGAGGGCTATGGACTGACGGAAGTTACCGGAGTAACAACCGTAAATCCGCCGGAAGGCAAAAAGATCCCTGGCTCAGTGGGCCTCCCTTATTCGGAGCAGGAAATCGCCCTGATGGAT
>CAZRMB010000175.1:3556-5407 GCA_964600925.1 uncultured Syntrophomonas sp. | reverse complement strand
ACGGGGCATGCTCTATGACTGGTGTTTGAATGAAGGCAAGTATGATCTGGAAGAACGTATGACCAACCAGCTCACCATAATAATTGAGGGCATGCGAAAAGATAGTAATTAAGGGATACAATAAATGAGGCCGTCCTTTCGGGACGGCCTCTTATTTGATCAAAAAAATCAGGCGTTTTCACGTTTGTCTTTTTCTTCTGCCACCAGAACTTTACGCTCTACCTTGCCGGTATTGCCTTTAGGCAGACTGGATCGGAATTCGATAGTGCGCGGATACTTGTAATGCGCCATCTGGCCTTTGGCCCATTCGATTATTTCTTCCTCAGATATTTTCCCTGCATAATCCGGTTTGAGCACTACGAAGGCTTTGACTTCTTCCCCTTTGGTTTCATGAGGTATGCCTATAGCGCAGCAATCCATGATGGCAGGATGGGCGAACATATACTGTTCCACTTCGGCAGGAAAGACGCTGTAGGCTGAAACCTTGATTATTTCCTTGAGCCTTCCGCAAATATAAATATAACCTTTCTCGTCCATCTTGACGATGTCCCCGGTGCGAACCCAGCCGCCTTCCAAGAAAGTCTCCGCAGTTGCTTCAGGGTTGTTCCAATAGCCGATGCCATTGCTTTCTCCTTTTACCCAGAGTTCACCTTCTTCTCCGATTGCCACATCCCGGCTCAGATCACTTATGTCAGCGATTCTGATATCCATTTGCGGAGACGGCAAACCAATACTGCCAAAAACATTGGCACCTATTGGATTCATTACCGTGGTAGCAGTGGTCTCACTCATTCCGTATCCTTCGGTAAGACTTATACCCATCGCCATATATTTGTCTGCAACAGCCGGTGGCAGTGATGCTCCGCCGATACCGATCTTGGTCATAGAGGAAATATCATACTTGCCAAAGGCAGGATGATGGGCCATCAGGATAACGATCGGCGTAGCCAATACCGTATAGGTTGCCTTGTAACGTTCAGCTGCCTGTAAAAACGCTTCCACATCAAAACGGGTCATGATAATCAGTTCGCCGCCGGTAAACATTGGATTGTTAAGCAGATCATTCATACTGGTTACATGAAACATGGGCAGAATAGCAATGGTTCTGTCATCTACTGTCATGGTGTAATTGACGCTGTTGACCCAGGCGCCGTTAACCAGATTTTTGTGGGTCAGCATGGCACCCTTGGGGCGCCCGGTAGTTCCGGAGGTGTACTGCAGCAGTGCCAGGTCGTTGATATCAACATCCGCCATCTCCATAATCGGGTCAGAGGCGATAAAATCCTTCCAGGCAATGGCCCCCGGACAATCTACTCCCCGGGCTCTCAAATCAGCGGGAAATGCCGGGAACGGTTCTTCCGGAATATATTCGTCCAGCGCAGTCACGACCACGTGCTCCACCGAAGGGATAATGTCTTTGATCTCGTTGTAAACAGGCACTACCGATTCTTCAATGATCATTACCTTGGCTCCTGCGTCATTGACAACATAACTTACTTCACCGGCTTTATAAGCGGGTGACATGGACATGGTTACGGCTCCCAACGAATGTGCGGCATAATAGGTAATCACAAATTGAGGGGAGTTCTGCAGGCCTATATAGACGCGATCGCCTTTTTTAATCCCTAGTTTCTGCAACCCGCCGGCAGCCCGCAGGATCAGATCCCTAAATTCATCCCATGAAATGAGTCTTCCGTAAAAGTTGATCGCAGTTCGATGACGCAAATGCAAGGAATTATTATAAATATGCCTGAACAATGGCTCCTTGCCGTGAATATACCCTTCTTTAAACCAATCGTCTGTATAAGTCTTTTCCCAAAACCTATCCCAAGCTTTAAATCCCATCTTATA
>CAZRMB010000175.1:0-3456 GCA_964600925.1 uncultured Syntrophomonas sp. | reverse complement strand
GGTAACTTTTCCTGTCCCAAAGACAGAATGTGTAACCAGTTCATTCGTCAAATCCACAATTTTTCACTCTCCTTTTTGAAAACTAAACGTGCAGCTTTGACAACTGGACTTACGTTCATCAAGACTACACGTTGCATAATCATTTCTTTTTTAATGCTTAAGTTCTTTCCACCGGCGATTATGTGATATGTTCAAGAATATAGGGAAGGACTTCGTCAGGAGAAATATTTAAAACGACGGCAAATTCTTCATTCAACTGTTTTTCAGCAGTTCGCATAATTTCTTCATCTGTATTGGTCAACGTTTTGCCTGTGGTCGAGCGGGTTTCTTTTTCGGCATACAATGTTTTGATAAGCTTTATCCAGTCTTCGCAAGTTCCTTTTCTAAGAATCGTTTTAAAAAGATCGCTTCTTTCCCGGCTGTCTTCTATCCAAATGGTTTCTTTATCCGGCATTGCTGCTATCAACGATGATACTTCTTCTTTTGTTAGGGTTGCCCGCATTGAAATTTTGGGATTATTCACCGGTATCTTAATCGTCATATTATCGTTGTAGACGGGATGTAAAATATAATACTCGGTCTCATTATTGCCGGAATACTCATCTCTTGCTATATCAGTAATACGACATACTCCCGTTGTGCCATACACAACATAATCATTTACTTTGAACATAAACTTCCTCCTTGCTGTAAAATTTCAAACAGCATCAGCAGATATAGGTTTTTTGCGTAAAAAAATATAGCTTCGACAACAGGATTTACGTCATCGAGACTAATCGTTGTAATTAAATTATAGCAAAATCATCATTTTTGATGTAATAGCCAAATGTGAGTTTTATTGATAAAACCTTACAGTACCTACATCTCAATTATGTTGGGAAAATCATATTTATTTAATAATGAAGCAATTATTTTGGCTTTGTAAATTTAGACCATTCTTCTGTCACTTTTGAACCACCGAATCTGGTTTTGACTTTTTTGATTTGGAATGAGGTCCCTTCATATTTCCCGTTTACTATTTTGCATTTTATATTTGTCCGCAACATGGCTCCGTTTTTATTCTCACTGTCAACATAAAATGAAAGCAGATAACTATTGTCATCCAGCGATTCGATCATGTCTTCGGAAAAATCCGGATATACAGCTGATTTTGGTGCGATCAGCTGCTTGGTGGTGTTTTTTTGGCAGTTATTGTAGATATTCTTGTATGCGGCGATTATTTCTCCATCATCAGCCAACTCGTTCAGCAGAGCAATGATCTTGTCATGTTCCAATTGGGTAATGATTTTACGGTTAAGCAGTTCTTTGATTTTGGTTTTTTTGATTTCCAAGGACACTTTAATCATCCCTCCGGTAAAGATACAATTCTATTATATCATAACTAAAAAGGCAGGTTTTTATTGCAGTCCGGCATTGAGGATTTTTTATGACGGGAAAGGAGCTAAAATGAGTTAAAGCAGTTCTTGAAAAGACATGGATATTCGTATAAAGTAATAACCGATGCAGTTGGTTGTATTCATTGGAGGTTTATAATGAGCACAAAACAAAACAAGCATATCGAAAGAGCTGAAAAAGGAATGCAAAAAGAAACGACGGGGTATTGTTTGCAAATGGGATCAGCTTATTGTACAAATGAATGCCCAAATAAATGTAATGATAGATTTCAGAACCTGATAGACAAACTGTTTGAAAACATGAGGGAGAATGATATTGGCACCAGGCAATAATAGATTATTAATGGACGTTACAGCTCAATTATCTTACCGGTTTCACTCAAATCATAATCGCCCAGTCCTTTTATCTCGTGCATAAATTCGTTGGAATTGATAATTTGCATGACGGTCTTATACCAAGCCGTACCACAAGCTTCCTTCTTGATAACCAGGTCATATCTTTCGTGTTGCATGGGAATAAATTCGATTTCCCGTACCTGCATGGCGGCCTTCTGATTGCCCAGACCTGCATCCGCATCGCCGCGTGCAACTGCGCTGGCAACTGCCAGGTGGCTTAACTCTTCCCTTTCATAGCCTTGGATCAGGAAATGGTCATATCCCAAATGGCGAAATTTTTCATCTAATAAAACCCGCGTGCCGCTGCCTTTTTCACGGTTAATAAAGCGGATATCAGGGCGGATCAAATCGTCCCAATCTTGAATATTTTTTGGGTTTCCTGCCTTTACATAGAATCCCTGCATGCGCATGGCTAAATTGATCAATACAGCGGGAGTGCCGGGCAGTAAATAACGCGCAAAGGCGATATTGTATTTCCCGGAGTCACCATCCCAGAGATGTACCGCTGCCATGTCTGCTGTGTTGTGATAAAGCGCTATCAGACCATCAAAGCTGCCGATCTGATTGCGCCATACCTTAAGTCCTCCTGTATGACGTTCCAGGTGACGGGCAAGAATATCCAATATGATATCCTGCCCGCAGATCACCAGATCCTGTCGTTTTTCCATGCCAATAAACGTTGCTGCGGTACTTTTTGCCGCCGGCTGCATGGGGGTGATCAGACTGGCGTTTTTCGCAATTTTCCCCGTTTGTTTATAAATATCTACATCTTGCTGGTCAAATCTGAGTTTTCTGCCAATCCTGAAGGCCGGAAGATCCCCTCGTTTAACCAGTTCATAAACGGTATTTTTGGTTATCTGCAATTGCTTCGCAACTTCTTCCGGTGTTAAAGAATACGCTAGGTTTTCCTGCATGTAATCACCTCATAAAAATGACCTTGATGTAAATTCTATCATATTTTTTTAGAGTTTGTTGAACAAAGCAGCGGTGTTGTGTTTTGTTATGTTGCGTTTATTAAGCGGCAGTTGCTTGCAGCGCACATAAAAATACGGTTTGCTTTGTTTGAGGCACCTTGAACTAGGGACCGACTATGTATCGAGGCCCCGGTTTTTGGAAATCAAGGTTGACTTTCCAGATAATACAAATCATAATGTTACGTAAATAAACATAACAAAACATGACAAAACATGAATTGGGGGAGGAGAATTATGAAGTTGTTCAAAAAGATTTTCGTGTTGGGTGCTATGCTGGCGATAATTTTTGGTGTTTCCGTTGCTCCGGCATCAGCGGCAACAAAAGCTGTCGTTGCCTTTGACGGCAGTCCCATTTCGATTTCAGCTTCCTACGGTACACCTTATATCGACTCGGCCAGTCGGATGCAGGTGCCGATCAGAGTCATTGCTGAAAAGCTCGGGGCAAAAGTATCCTGGGATAGTGTCACCAATACAGCAACGATCAATGGGACGGTCAAAATTAAAGCAGGTTCATCCGAGATCACCACCGCGTATGGGACAATTACCATGGATACTACCGCTTTGATCAAAAACGGGCGCATCTATATCCCGGTCAGATCTGTCGCCAATGCCATGGGTTACGGGGTATCCGCTGCCAGCCAAAATGGCATTGTCACTGCTGACATTACCACCAAGGTCGATTTAACTATTTC
>CAZRMB010000174.1:2336-5412 GCA_964600925.1 uncultured Syntrophomonas sp. | reverse complement strand
ATCGTTTTGCTGTTTTTACGAGCGGTGCGGCCGTCTTCGGAAAAAATCCTCATATTTTTATCCTGCTGGGCACTGCCGCCCAAATATTGATGCTCCATGCCTCTGGCTACAACCAGGGTATTGCCTTCGTCGTAACTGAGTGCAATCGGAAAATCTGATTCTCCATATATGACCAGATAGCCGGCATTGGCTAAATCGGTGTTTTCTTTCAAAAATTTGCGGGTTTCGGCTTTTAATACGGCAAAGTTGTTACTGCTGTGAAGTCCTTTACCATGACTGATGACCAGGACATCTACACCATGATTGATCATCCAGTCAAGATTTTGCTGGATTTTAATTTTAGCTTCCTGTTGATTTAGGCCGTGCAGATCAAGGGTTTCGACTTTCATAGTACAATTCTCCCAGAGCAGATTATTTCAAACACAGGTAAACTGATATACAAAACACATAATAACATATTGAATTTTCCAGAAAATAATTTCCAATTATAACCATATAAGTTTATAATTAATATTATACGGTTCTATTATAATAGCACGCCACAATACAATTTATTAGGAAAAATTTGATTTTGTTTGTTAACTTTGAAGGGAAATAAGTATCATGAATATTCCGCGCAAAAATGACCTGCAAATCGACTGTGATGTTTACGATATCGGGCAGAAATTGCTGCCTGAGTTGGAGCATGATGATGCGCTGATTATACCTGCCAATATTGATTTTGAGGATTTCATTCCTGGCCATGAGCACCAGATCGAAAATAGTCAGGCATCGGCAAGAATGCCAGAAGCATTGATCGTTGCCAACCAAAACCTTCTAAATAATCAAATGAAATTACTCGGTCAACTGGAGTCTCTGGAAGAAAGAGAAGAACAAATAAACAATGCATATCAACAACTGGCAGCAATTCTGGACTTCCTTCCGGATGCGACCGGAGTGATTGATCGGGAAGGCAAGGTTACGGTATGGAATCGAGCCATGGAAGAACTTACCGGAGTCAAAGCGGAAGATATCCTGGGAAAAGCGAACCATGCTTATTCGCTGCCATTTTACGGCCGCAGGCAAGATGCCCTGATAGATTTGGTGATGATGCCCTTGGAGCAAAGACAAAAATATCCTAATGTTAAAGACCAAAATAATATTTTAACGATGGAAAAATATTTCCCGCTCATAAAATCTGGCAGTTTTCTGGAATGTAAAGCGGCTTGTTTGTTTGACAAGAAAGGCAATAAAATGGGGGCTATTGAATCGATACGGGATGTCAGCCGGCAAAAACAGATCGAAAACGCTGCCAGGACCAGTGAAGCCAGGTATCGCAACGTCCTTGAAAATATTGAAGAAGGTTATTATGAGGTGGACCTTGAGGGGAATTATACGTTCTGTAATCCCTATTTGATGAATTATTTAGGAATGGATCCGGAGAGAGTACCGGGGCTCAATTTTCGTGAACTGATGGATAAAGAGAATGCCAATAAGGTGGAAAAAGCTTTTAACAGAGTCTTTAAAACCCGTCAGACGATCCGGGAGTTTGGGTGGTACGTACAGATCAAAGAAGGCGGGATAATTTACGTTGAAACAACCGTATCACCAATATTGGAAAATGATCGAGTGATAGGGTTTCGTGGTCTGATTCGGGATTTAAGCGAACGCCGGGAAGCAATTGACAAATTGGAATACATGAGTATGCATGATTCTCTGACAGGCCTTTATAATCGCTTCTATTTTGAAGAAGAAATGCGCCGCTTGGAAAGCGGCCGGCTGAACCCGGTCGCGTTAATATTATTTGATGTGGACGGATTAAAACTGGTCAATGATACGCTTGGACATGATAAAGGCGATCAGGTCTTGCTGCAGTCAGCACGAATCATTAGCCAATGTTTCCGCAATGAAGACGTAGTGGCCAGGGTAGGTGGAGATGAATTCGCTGTAATATTACCTAAGACAACGGCATCCTTGGTGGAAGATGCACTAAAACGAATTACCGAAAAGATCAAAACATATAATCAGCGTCATCCGGAATTACCGCTCAGTTTATCTGCAGGTTATGCGATTCGGGATCATTGTCGGACAACGATGTATGATATTTACAAACAAGCTGACGATAAAATGTATCGGCAAAAATTACACAGCCGGCAGAGTAACCGCAGTGTTATTGTTCAAACACTTATGAAAGCAATGTCAGCAAGGGATTACATAACGGAAGGTCACGGAGACCGTTTGCAGTATCTGATCAGCCAAATGGCAGAGATGATCAATCTTTCGGAAGATAAAATCAAGGACCTATGCTTGTTTGCACAATTTCATGATATCGGTAAAGTGGGTGTACCGGATTCCATTTTATTTAAACCCGGTCCACTCAGTACAGCTGAATACAAGGAGATGCAACGACATTCGGAGATTGGACAGCGCATTGCACTATCCGCGCCTGATCTCACGCTTATTGCGGATTGGATCCTTAAACATCATGAATGGTGGAATGGGCAGGGGTATCCATTGGGCCTGGTTGGCATAGATATACCCTTGGAATGTAGATTGTTGGCGATCGCCGATGCCTATGACGCCATGACCCATGACCGTCCTTACCGGCAGGCTTTAACTGAAACGGAGGCAATGGAGGAGATCCAAAAAATGTCCGGGATACAATTTGATCCCGCATTGGCGAAAAAATTCATTCAGTTAAAAAGATAATGCCATATTAATTTTTATCTTCACGCTCCGGCCTGGTTTGAGGTATAAGCCGGAACAGGTCGATACGTTTGCCGTCCATTCTGGCTATTTCCATTCTGTATTTGCCCAGACTGATCGATTCACCGGCATGGGGGAAATGGCCGAGTTTACCTAAAACATATCCAGCCAAGGTATTATATTCCTCCATTTCATCTCCCCGCGGCAGACCTAATTCTTCAACCGCGTCATCAACGTCCATACTTCCGCTGACGATAATGCTGCCATCCGGGAGAGATTTGATCTCTGGTTCTTCCTGATCAAATTCATCCTGTATTTCTCCCACCAATTCCTCCAAAATATTGTCCATGGTGACAATTCCCGCCGTACCGCCGTATTCGTCAACTACCAC
>CAZRMB010000174.1:0-2236 GCA_964600925.1 uncultured Syntrophomonas sp. | reverse complement strand
TCCATGCTGTCATTGATATCCATGAATACCACCTGGGGCCTGGGTACCATAATTTCTTCCGCATTTTTCTTTTCAAATTTAAAAACATTCTGCAGGAGCAGTTGTTCACTTTTCTTGATTTGTCCTTCTTTGTAACTGGCCGAGATCAACATCCGCAATTCTTCTTCGGAATGGCCTCTGGAATGTTCCGATTCAGCTTCCAGGCCGAACATAAGCACGACTTTGTTGGCTGCTCCGTTGAGTAAAGCCACTCCGGGATAAAAAATAAAATAGAAGAAATGCATGGGCCCGGCCAAAAACAGAGCCAATGATTCAGCTCTTTGAATGGCTACGGTCTTGGGCGCTAGTTCACCAAAAACCACATGTAAAAAAGTAATCAGTGCAAATGCTACAATGAATGAAACGGAGTGTATCAGAGCCGGGTTGTTTATTCCCCAGCTTTGCAAAAGGGGATTGAT
Organism: uncultured Syntrophomonas sp.; assembly: GCA_964600925.1. GTDB lineage: Bacteria > Bacillota > Syntrophomonadia > Syntrophomonadales > Syntrophomonadaceae > Syntrophomonas_B. The sequence goes on along the minus strand of CAZRMB010000174.1, from coordinate 1,778 downwards.
CAGGCTCGCTACCGCCGGTTCTCCCAGCCAGCCCAGGCCCAGACTGGCCAGGGTGATGCCCAACTGGGACACAGACAAATAGGCATCTAGATGGTTGACACATTCCTGGGCACGCAGGGCGCGCTTGTTCCCCTCGGTTGCAAGCTGAGCCAGCCGTGTGGAACGAACTTTAACGAAAGCAAATTCCGCAGCGACAAAAAAGGCGTTAAATCCAACCAAAATCAATGCTCCGAAGATTTTCAAGATGCTGCTTATAATCTCCCAGCTTTGTCCCATGATATTTTCACTCCCTACGTCAGCCCAAGCCATATATTGACGCATTTTCTATCAGTACTTTATTATGCCATATTTCATTAAGCATTAAAAATATATCTACAATTAAATACATGTAAAATTCATGCTAATTTGCAGCTTTCATTGCACCTGAAGAGGGTTGTTGTTATAATCCTATTTATATAAGGAGGAATTTGCAGATGAATCTTGACCAGGTTAAGGTTTTGTATAGTGAGGAAGAAATCAAAGCCAGGATCGATCAAATGGGGAAGAGCATTACCCAGGATTACCACGGTGAGGAACTATTGGTAATCGGGATTTTGAAGGGAGCTTTTATGTTCATGTCGGATCTGATCAGACGCATTGAAGTGCCCCTACAGATAGATTTTATGGATGTTTCCAGTTATGGTTCCTCTACTGTGTCTTCAGGTGAAGTCCGGATCATGAAAGATCTGGAATATTCCATCGAAGGCAAAAATATTTTGATCGTTGAGGACATCGTTGATACCGGACTGACCCTTAACTACATATGTGAAATACTATGGAAGAGAAATCCGAAGACTTTAAGGATTGCCTGCCTTTTGGACAAACCTTCGCGCCGCAGAACAAATACTGTACCTGATTACATAGGATATTCAGTTGCCGATGAATTTATTGTGGGGTATGGACTTGATTATGCCGAGTATTATCGCGAGTATCCGGCAATTTGTATTTTAGAACCGTCAGTTTACGAAAAGTAGAGGTGTGATGATGGAAAAAGAACTTGTTCTGGTACTTGATTTTGGAGGTCAATATAATCAATTGATCGCCCGGCGGGTGAGAGAACTATCCGTTTATTGCGAAATGGTGCCCTACGATATAAGCTTCGCGGAAGTGGAAGCCAGAAAACCCAAGGGGATCATCCTGACCGGCGGACCGGCAAGTGTACATGGGAAAGACGCCCCGCACTGCGATTCACGTATTATCTCCATGGGAGTACCCGTGCTGGGGATATGTTACGGTATGCAGTTGCTGGCGCAGGAACTGGGCGGTACAGTCAAATCCAGCCAGCTGAGGGAATACGGACGTACCAGTCTGCAAATAAATCATCAAAGCCCCCTTTTTAAAGAAATCAGCAGCCCAACGCAGGTATGGATGAGTCATGGGGACTCTATTGAAAGCGTACCGGATGGTTTTCAGATTGATGCAGTTACCGGCAACTGCCCCTTTGCGGCTTTCAGCGATAACGGACGTAAATTATATGGGGTGCAGTTCCATCCGGAGGTCAAACATACCCTGGAGGGCATGAAAGTCCTGCATAATTTCCTGTTTGAGATTTGTGGACTAAAAGGGGACTGGGATCTGAGTGATTTTATCAGTGAAAAGGTGGAAGAAATCCGGCGCCAGGTGGGGGATAAAAAAGTTCTCTGCGGTTTGAGCGGTGGGGTTGATTCATCAGTGGCTGCTGCCCTTGTACATAAAGCGGTAGGGGATCAACTGGTCTGCGTCTATGTTGACAACGGCCT
>CAZRMB010000173.1:0-5420 GCA_964600925.1 uncultured Syntrophomonas sp. | reverse complement strand
ATTAATCGATTTTGTTGGTTCGGGTCCAGATGTTAAGCTTGTTGGCTTCTTCGACCAACCCGTCTCTGAACTGTGGATGAGCCAGCTCAATCAGGTTTTCCGCCCTGACCCAGATATTCTGGGCACGCATTTTCCTTACACCGTATTCGGTGACGATATAGTCGATCATATGACGGGTTAGGGTCGGATTGGTTCCATAAGCGAAATTACCAACTATGCGAGATTGCAGTACGCCGTCTTTGCCCATATGGGTGGAAGGCAGGCAGATAAAACTGTTGCCGCCATTGGACCATTGTGCCCCGAGCGTGTAGTCAAGCATGCCGCCATTGCCGGAGATATGGTTGGTCCCGGTACTCTCAGCGCTGACGTTGCTGAACATATCAATCTGCAGGGCTTGGTTAATGCTGATAAAATTATCATTGGCAGCAATTCGTTTGGGGTCATTGGCGTATCCCACATTGTAACTGGCCAATTGGGGATTGTTGTTCATCCAGTCATACATGTGCTGGGTACCAACCGCAAAGGTGTACACGGCTTTACCATTGTCGATTTGTTTTTTCTTGCCGTTCATTTGTCCTGACTCGATCATGTCTACATATCCGTCAACCAGCATCTCCGTGTGGACTCCCAGATCCTTAAGATCGGTCTTGGCGATGCAGGCCGCCAGCGCATTGGGCAGTCCGCCGATCCCCAGTTGGATACAGGAACCATCCTTTATAAAGGGGATGATATGTTCGGCAATTTTCATCTCCACATCAGTCGGACCCGGCAAATCGTCCGGTGCGGCAAAAATCTTTTGATCGTCAGGTGCTTCGACAATAGCATCAACCTCGGAAATATGAATACCTTCCCTTTGACCGCCCAAACACCGCGGCATGCTCTTTACGACCTCAACCGCAACCTTGCCCACAGCGCGCATGCAGGTCAAATTCTCTGAATTGGTTGGTCCGAAGTTGAAAAAGCCGTGTTCGTCCATGGGACAGACCTCAGCAAACCCCCAGTTTTTAGGCAGGGCAGACTGGTAGTTATTGACTTCACCCATGCTTACGAATTTTTCTACAATATGGTACATGACCGGTGAATAAAGGATGTTGTCATAATAATTACGGAGAATTCGCGTCAGTGCCGTCCAGTGCCAATCCTGGTAGGTAAAGACATCCTTGTACTGGATGACTTCCGGAACCGGGGGCGTTGTGCCCGCGCACATGATAATGATGTCTTCCAACTCTTCATGCCTGGCCGCCAGTGCCCTGTCCAACATTTGGGGTTTGGCGTTGAAATAGCCGTACTTGAGCATGCTGTGGGACGGGACGGCTGCTGCCACGGCCTCGGCGGTGGTAAGCTTTTCCTTGTACTCCTTATAATAACTCATTTCTTTACACCTCTTTTATATTTTTTAACGTAATATCTAATAACATTATATAATATCAATCACGGAAATATATATTAAAATGTAATTTAAATTTAATTATTTAATAAAAATTTTTCAGCAGATCCATGAACAAGTAGCGGAAAAGATGTCCGGTAACGGCGGTGACGGAAAATGAAGATGTCGCTGCGGTTGACGCATCGCTATGCATCGGCTGCGGTCTGTGCGTTTCCGTATGTCCGACCGATGCTCTAACCATGAAAAAACGTGAGGATAGCCCGATCCCGGTCGCTAACTATCAGGAGCTGTCCCTGCAGGTCCTGAAGGAAAAGGGCAAATTAGAAGCGTTTATGAAGCTGAACATGGGTTAGACCTTGAAAGCCTTTCTGATAAAAAAGCCCTGAACCATCTCACAGGTTCAGGGCTTTTGTCTGCCATCAGCTTTATTTTTTCATTTCAGCATACAATTTTCTGAGGGTAGTCTTTTCGATCTTGCCGATGTAGTTATGGGGGATGGCATCGAGGAAGAAGTAACCATCAGGAATATCCGGGATCCACCATTTCTCGATCTTGCCTTCATCAGCGAATTTGAGCAGATGATTTCTTACATCCTCGGCAGTTGCAGTCTCGCCCGGCTTAAGGGCAATACATGCGCAGGGACGCTCGTCGTAACGAGGATGAGGAATGCCGATGACAGCGCATTCCAACACCGGTTTGAATTGACTGACCGCGTCCTCCAGGGTCAGCGTGGAGATCCATTCGCCGCCTGATTTGATGGCGTCTTTATTGCGGTCGGTGATCATCAGATAACCTTCGTTGTCAATGTAACCCACGTCGCCGGTGTTGAGCCAGTCGTTCTTCCACAATTCACGGGTTTTTTCCGGTTCATGGAAATATTCATGGGTGCACCAGGGTGTGCGTACGACCACATTACCTACCGATCTGCCGTCATGAGGAAGTTCAGAAAAATCATCATCGACGACTTTGGCCTGCGAGAAGATCCAGGGAATACCGCTCTTGATCAAATAAGTGATCTTGTCTTCCATGGGCAGATCCAGATGCTCTGGCTTCAGTTGTCCCAGCGTCATGGCCGGGCAGGTTTCGGTCATGCCGTAAGCGGATTGGGTTAAAATGCCCAGTTCCCATGCTCTTTGGGCCAGTTGCCGGTTTAGTTTGGCGCCGCCCAGTCCGACCCGCCAGTTGCTGAGATCATATTTCTCCGCATCGGGATGGAAGACCAGCATGTGCAGAATGGTGGTGACGCAATGGCTGAAATCAACTTTTTCCTCTGCCAGCCATCTGAGGATCTTGTCCGGTTCGTATTTACCGGGAAAAACGAATTTACAGCCCATCATAAAGGCGTAATAAGGAACCGTCCAGGCCTGCACGTGGAACATCGGGGTCAACGGCATGTAAACCTGGTTGGCACGGAAATTCATACCGTTGGGGAACAAACCCCAGGTCATGCAAACGGAGATGGCATGCATGAAAAGTTCCCGGTGAGTAAAGACCACTCCCTTGGGATTGCCGGTGGTGCCTGATGTATAACACAACGTGGCGCGGGAATTCTCTGATATTTCCGGGAATTCATAATCAGGGGATTGCTCTTTGAGCAGGGCTTCGTATTCGTAAACATTTGGCAGGGAGGTTACCGGTTGATAATCTTTTTTATCTGACATCAGGACGAAGGCTTTAACTGTTTTGAGTTCGTCCTTGAAACTTTCAATCAAAGGCAGGAAGTCTTCGTTGATAAACAGGACAACATCTTCGGCATGGTTGATGCAATAGGCGATCTGGTCAGGCGCCATGCGGACATTGACTGTGTGAAAGAGGCATCCGTAAAGGGGGATGGCCCAGTGGGCTTCCAGGTAGCGGTAGGTGTCCCATTCCAACATACCCACTGCCTGACCGGGTTTTACCCCCAGGCTTTTAAGTGCATTGGATAGCTGTTTGACCCGTTTGTAGTGGTCGGTGTAGGTGTACTGAAATTCATCGCGGTATTTCATGATTTGGTTGGGGGCGTAGATCATTCCGTAGTCAAGAAACCTTTTCAATGTGAGCTGCATCTGATAGCCAATACTTTCCAATGATAAGACCTCCTTCTCATTGTAACCACAACAACTTTGTTTCCGGGTTTGCAGAAAATAGTTTTAACCAATCCGAGACTGCATTATGCAATTTCATTAAATATTTATCAGTAAATTCTTGCCTCTGAATATTATGAATTGAATAAAAAGCAAGTCAAAATAACTCTGAGTAAGAGATTAAATGCTATAATTAGTATAAGTTACTGGTTTTAACCAGTGTTGCGGGCAAATTAGAATCAAGGAGGGAATTAAATGGAAGCAGCAAAAAGAAATCCATTGGAGACGATCGGCAATCTGGCGCAAACCCAGATGATGTCGCTGGGGTCGGAAATGGAGTATCAGGCTGAAGCCCTGAAGGATCATCCGCTCATCATTTTTGAAGATCGCACCATCACTTTCGGAGAAATGAACGCCTTGGCTAATCGTTATGCTAATTATTTCAGCTCGCTGGATCTGAAAAAGGGTGATGTAGTAGCGATCCTGATGGAAAACCGGCCGGAATTTCTGATCGCGGCGACGGGGCTAAGCAAACTGGGCGTGATTGTATCCCTGATCAACAATGGGGTTCGCAAGGAAGTGCTGGCCCATGCGCTCAACATCTGTGATGCGAAAATGCTGATCGTAGGGCATGAACTAATGGGGCCTTTCCTTGAAATTAAGGAGCAGGTGCATCTCAAGGAACCGGGCTTGATATTTGTGGAGAATGAAGGTCTGGATCTATCGGCATCGGATGGCATCATTGACCTTAAACCTTTGCTGGCAGCGGCTTCGGATCAAAACCCTCCTGCCACCGGTACGGTCAGCAGTGACGATGTGATCGTTTATATTTATACTTCAGGTACAACCGGCTTTCCCAAAGCCTGCGCGGTGACCCAGAAACGCTGGCTGGTGCTGGGCAATCTGTTTACGATTTTTGGACGGCTGAGTCCGGAAACGACCCAATATATGGTTCTGCCGCTTTATCATAACAGTGGTTTTGATATCGGCTACTCAATGTCTGTGGTATCAGGCTGTGCCATGGTGCTGCGCCGGAAATTTTCGGCCCGTAATTTCTGGGATGATATTCGCAGACACAATGTCAGCGTATTTGTTTACGTTGGCGAGCTCTGCCGTTATATTTACAATCAACCGGAAAAACCGGATGATGCAGATAATCCATTGCAAATCATCGTTGGCAACGGAATGCGCGGCGAGTTGATGGAACCTCTGCGTAAACGCTTCGGCTTTGATACTGTTTATGAAATTTACGGAGCGACTGAAGGAGTAGGTTCATTCTTAAATCTTGAACAGATCCCCGGTATGTGCGGCAGTCTGGATATGTTGGGCAGACGCCAGGGTGAGATCATCAAATATGATATGGAAACCGGCGAAATCGTACGTGATGAGCAAGGCTTTGCAGCAAAATGCGAGATTGGTGAAACCGGGCTGCTAATCTGCGAGATCAATCAGCTCAATGTGTTTGCAGGCTATGTCAACAATCCCGAGGCCACCGAGGAAAAAATCATGCACAACGTACTAAAGGAAGGTGACTGCTATTTCAATAGCGGTGACCTGGTTTGCCTGGCCGAGAAAGATTATTTCTCATTTGTGGATCGCATGGGGGATACTTTCCGCTGGAAGAGTGAAAATGTATCCACCAATCAAGTATCCAATGTGGTCAATCGTTACGGGCAAATGGAAGATGTCAATGTTTATGGGGTACAGGTTCCAGGTGTGGAAGGACGCTGCGGCATGGCTGCCATCAAATTACTGGACGGAGCGGTCATCGACTGGACCAAACTGGCGGCTTTTGTCTGCGAGAATCTGCCGTCTTATGCCCGCCCCTACTTTATTCGGTTGCGTGATACCATTGATGCTACCAACAGCTTCAAGCAGATGAAAACCCAACTGCAAAAAGAAGGTTTTGATCCGTCATTGATCAGCGATCCCCTCTATTTCCTGGATCCTGACAGCGGGGCCTATGT
>CAZRMB010000172.1:0-5428 GCA_964600925.1 uncultured Syntrophomonas sp. | reverse complement strand
CCTCAGACAAGACTTTCGTTTGTTACCGCCAAGGTTTGCATGAATCACAAACTATAGTTGACACTGGGGACGGTCCTTTTTGTCAACTTTTCCGACCTCACCCATCTGTTTCATTTTACAGGATTCCCTTAAAGGAATGTCTGATAACATCACCCCGGCTGATAATCCCGACCAGTTTCCCGTCGCGTTCGACGGGTAATTTTTTGATTTGCTTTCTCCCTAAAAGGGCGGCAATATTTTCAATATCTTCATCCCAGAGAACAGTGATAACCTTTTTTTGTGCGATCATCATGACATTTATATTCAGAACCCGTTGTGTCCGCTGCTTAAAGTCTTCCTTATCGCCTTTTACATAAGCCATCATTTCAAACGTATAAAAGCCGGCATCCTCATGTTTGCCTATATACCGCATAATGTCTCCGTCACTTATATAGGCGACGATTTTGTCTTTATCATTTACCACCGGAAGTCCGCTGATCCGATATTCTATAAACTTTTCAATAACGCTGCGCACACTGTCTTTTTCTTTTACGGTATAAACCGGACTGATCATAATTTCATGAGCTTTCATAATATCCTCCCTTCAAGATATATTTCCAATTCACCTACAGAATAGCACTGTTATTCCTGACAAGTCCATATATGATTATGTCGAATATGAAGTTGGTTTTTATAGTCCATCCGAAGTAATACGATAAATCATATTGACCATTAAAACCGAAGAGATTATAATTGACGATATCGTTCTGAAACGGACTCTGCAGTCCGGACGAGGAGGTAAATGTATGACTGCCAATACAAAGGTACAGGCTTTTAAAAAAAATCTTATCATCGAAACAGCGAAAGATCTTTTTACCCGAAATTCGTTTGAAGCCGTGACCGTGGAGGAAATAGCCAAATCAGCGGGATTTGGGAAAAGCACAGTCTACTTGTTTTTCGAAAACAAGGAAGAAATTCTGCATTTCGTAATTAAAATGGGTTTGGAGCATTTGTCGGTCGAATTTCAGAAAATATCTGAAGGGGAAACAGATCTGATACAGGCATTAAAAATGCTTATACCATTGCAGTACAGTTATTTTTTGGAGTACGGGAGCCTGTTATTTACCTATGTGCAAAAGAAAACAACCGGAGCCCTCAAGGAGGAATGGTACCAGGAAATAGAGCGTATAGCTGTACCCCAAAAAACAGCTCATTTGGCAGACATTTTAAAAGGGGAATTCAAAAAGAAGTTTTCATTACCGGTGATCCTGATTATTTCGCGTGGCTGGTGACCAGCATGATCAAAGGGGCATGTATGCCAAGTATTCTGCTGAAACCTGAAATGCGGGACAAGGAAAAGGATATAAGAATGCTGCAAACAATGATACTAAATGGTATTTTAGTGCATTAATTATAGTGGCGGAGGGATATGAAGGTGAGTGAAGTGGGATCGAACAAGAAGAAATTAGGTATCTTGATTTTAGTGGCAGTGCTGATCATTGGAGCCATAGCAGGTATATGGTGGGCGATTACCTTGAGGACCACGCTGAAAACTGAAAATGCCAAGGTGACCGGAGATCTTGCCGACGTCAGCTCTAAAGTTTCCGGCAAGGTGAGCAAGATATTTGTTGAAGAAGGCCAGGAAGTCAAAGCAGGACAGCTTCTGATGAAGCTGGATGACAGCCAGTACAAGATCAATTTGGAGCAGGCCCAGGCAGCCCTGCATGTGGCGCAGGCCAATTATCAAAAACTGCCTGACGATGTGAAGTCGGCCGGTGCTGCAGTAGAAAAATCTGCCGCTGGTTTGACCGCTGCCCAGGCCAGCCTAAAATCGACGCAGGTAGCTTTAAATGATGCCATAAGGCAACTGGATAAAAACCAGGAGCTTTATACCTCCGGAGCCATTTCCGAGGAAGCTCTCAATACGTATAAATCGAATCTTGAAAAGGCGCAATCAAACTATGATGCCGCAGCTGCCAATGTAGAAGCCAGCCAGGCTGGTTTGAATGCTGCCCAGATCACGGTAGGGTCTCTGAACAATTCAACTGCGGCTGTCTATATGGCGCAGGTCGAACAGGCCCAGGCAGCCTATAACAGCGCCAAACTGGCTGAAGACAATACCAGCATATATGCGGAATTCAGCGGAAATGTCCTGCGTATTCCTGTATCTGAGGGTGAAAACGTTGCCGCTTCCCAGACGCTGCTTACGCTTAGTAATCTGAAAAACACCTGGATAACTGCCAATATTGAAGAAAAGAAGATCAGCCGGGTAAAAGTGGGAGAAGAGGTTATGGTGAACATTGATGCATTCCCGGGGAAAGTATTTACCGGCAAAGTCACAGAAGTGGGAACTGCATCACAATCTACTTTTTCACTTATATCGACTGATTCAACCTCCGGCAGCTTTACCAAAGTAGCCCAGCGCATCCCGGTCAAAATCAAGGTCGACAGTGGTGATGCCCTACTCAAACCTGGTATGTCTGCAGTTGTTAAAATTCGCACCAAATAGAAGCTAAGGAGCCAGTTGGACATGGAAATCGCAGCAGGAGCTGACAGCCAAAAAATAAATTGGAGCCCGATTATTGTAGTTATTCTGGGCAGTTTCATGGCATTCCTGAACAGCAGCGTAGTGAATGTTGCCATTCCAAAAATGATGGTTGTTTTTGGTGCCTCCCAGGATTCCATCCAGTGGGTTTTGACCGGTTATATGCTGGCCCTGGGGATCATTATGCCGGTTTCCGGATATCTGGGGGATACTTTCGGATATAAACGCGTATTTATCATCGCCTTGATCATATTTACAATTGGATCGACTATGTCAGGATTTGCCTGGAGCGTCAACAGCCTGATCGCTTTCCGTGTAGTCCAGGCACTGGGCGGAGGTCTGATGTCACCCATCGGCATGGCTTTAATCTATAAAGTTGTTCCGCGGGAAAAGATCGGTTTGGTAATGGGAGTATTCGGCATTTCCGCCATGGCTGCTCCGGCCATCGGCCCTACTCTGAGCGGATACCTGGTTGAATATGTCAACTGGAGAATGATCTTTTATCTAAACGTGCCGATTGGAATTTTCAACATATTTTTGGCCTTAAAAAACCTGGATGAGTCGGAACTCATCAAGGGAAAGGTCATTGACAAATGGGGCATCGTGTTGTCATCGGCCGGATTCTTCTGCCTCCTGATGGCACTTAGCAAGGGCTACAGCAAGGGATGGTCCTCCCCTTATATCGTTGGAATGTTTTTTGTTGCATTTGTTGCACTTTCGGTTTTTGTTTATGTGGAACTTAGTCATCCAGAACCGATCCTGGATCTGCGGCTTTTTAAGAATTCCATTTTTACGTTGTCTCTGGTCATTACCTCGATCGTTTCCATCGGTATGTTCGGGATCATTTATTTAATTCCGGTTTATATGCAGAATGTGCTGGGCTATTCGGCCATGCAGTCCGGTTTGATAACCTTCCCCTCAGCTGTAGTTGCCGGTATCATGATGCCGATATCCGGAAAGATTTTTGATAAATATGGGGCACGGGGAATATCCATGTTCGGTCTGGCAATTTTTGCGTTTTCCACTTATATGATGCACGATTTCAATCTGGTGACACCGCTGTCAACGATCATGATCATATTAATAATCAGGGGCGCTTCCATGGGATTGGTCAACATGCCGGCAGCCACGGCCGGTATGAATACGGTTCCCAATCAATTAATCGGGAGGGCATCAGCGATGAGCAATGTCATCCGTCAAGTGGCAGGATCATTTGGAATCGCTGTGTTTACAACCGTGATGCAGAATCGCAGGGTCGTATACTATACCCAACTGGCCCAAACGGTTAATTTGGACAGCACCCAGTCACTTCACTTGCAGAATACCCTGCAAAGTATGGCCATTAGTAACGGGATGTCTGCCACTACCGTAAAGACTGTTTATCTGGCCATGATCAGCCAGAAGATCGCTCTGATGTCCATGTCCAGTGCGATCGACGACTGTTTCCTGCTGGCTGCATTGATGGGCGTGATTGCATTTGTTATATGCCCGTTTTTGAAAGATAAAAAAAAGAGAGCAAGCTAATTTAAGAAAATAAGAAAGTTCTGCATAGAGAAGCTACAATTGCACAGGAAGATTTTGCATTAGCATCTGACAATCCATACATTGCTTTAACGCAGCTATTGTATTGGCATTCGGTTTTGTATAAATAATGGGATAATCTATTTCACGATATTGCTTTCGAATGGGAAACGCCAGGTACTCTTTATCTATAGAAAACAAAGAAGTAACTCCTTCTTTATTACCGCGTGCGTCCATTCTTATCCAACGCTCAAGAGTTTTGAAGTAAACAGCATTTAAGGCATGAATGCAATAGCCCGTATCAGGAGTATCTCCTTTGGTAAGGAATTGATAACAAAAACCAACAGGTATTCCTTTACTCCTTAATATAGCGGCAAGCAGGTTTGACTTTGCATAACAAATACCATCCTTATAATTAAGAACTTCTGATGCTTTGCAGGTAACATGAGTACTATTGATATCAAAAGAGTGGGAGATGGAATCACGTACATACTCAAAAGCCGTTTGGACTATTTCAATTTCATTTAGTGATTCAATGAATAAATCATTTACTTTGCTTTTGATTAAAGGATGGCTGAAATCAACCATATCCAGCTCAAGTAAATAATCTTCAAATTTATCAGATTCACAAATCAGTTTCAAATCATTCCGCTCCCCGATGTATCATAAATCTGTTTACTGGCCCAAAGACTCGACCCGCTCGCGCATATAGGCAACCAGAACTGCTCCTTCATCGCCTTCTCCCAGTTGCGATGAAAATTTGTCCAGCATATTTAAAACCCTGCCGACACCATTCTCTTCTTTTATTACTTCCAGCGGGTTTTTATCGTCCAGTTCCCGGTGGCTGGTGTGAAGCCACCGCTCCGTCTCCTGTTCCTGCAATACGGTAAACCAAATGGGAGCCAGTTCCGCAGGTGGTGGCTGGCGGAGTAAATTACTGTTGACCAGCTGCCATTCCCGGGGAGGCTTGATACCATTTTCCGGCAGGTCTGTCCAGCCATTCAAGTCATCAAGACTGCCGGCGCAGATTATAACATAATCCTCGCCCACGGCAGTCATTTTGCTCATCCCCGCCCGCTGATCCTGATACCATTCCAGATCCGCTTGTTTATGTACGTATTCCATCCCGGAGGTGGACTCCAGCCAGTTCTGTATGGCCAAGCGCCAGTCCGGGGCATCCAAGTGGAGATAACGGATATCGTTGATGTTGATCAGTTTTTTGCGTAAGGTATGATCAAACAATCCAAACAGGACTTCAGGATTGTCTTTTAATAACAGGTTGGTATCGGTCTCACCTTTTAGCGAGGCCAGATAGCTGAAATGCAGTTGCAGATATTCAGCCTGGCTGTCATTATTGTCAACTGCCAGAACCATACCGGAAAA
>CAZRMB010000171.1:0-5434 GCA_964600925.1 uncultured Syntrophomonas sp. | reverse complement strand
GATCTTTCCTTGTTCACGGTATTTGCCCATTGGATCTTCGGGACCGGACCCGCCGAGCTGCTGGCGGCAACAGTGATCGCCCGTTGTATGTCAGGCGGATTGAATTATACCTTCAACAAGTTTTGGGTTTTTGAAAGCAAAAAGCGCGGCACCGGTGAAGCGATAAAATATTTTACTTTATTCTGCTGCCAGATGATGGCCAGCTGGCTGCTGGTTTCCAGCCTGAGCAGCCTGCCGCTGAATCTTACCGTTATAAAAATGCTGGTGGATGTTACTTTGTTCTTCCTTAGTTATATGATTCAAAAGAGATATGTTTTTCAATCTACCATGAAGGGAGCGCGGACTGCAGATGATGAAAATTTTTTCAAAGCCGCGTAGGTGGGCAATTGTTTTTTCCTTTCTTTTAATATTTGCTTTTTCTTATGTTCTGCTGGATACTTTCGTGATCCCCAAATCGCTTACGACGGTGGATACAAAGTCTGCCATAGCCTCCACCGCTACAGCGGCATCGTCAGCGCAAGGAGATGCGACGGTTTCGAAAACTTCATATGAGGATGAGAACATAAAGATCAATATAGAAACTATCCGCAAATACGATACGACATATTATGTTGCCGATATCCAGCTGGCCGATGCGTCATATCTGCAAACGGCGCTGGCAGACAATACGTATGGCCGCAACCTCAAGGAGACAACTTCGGATATGGCTGAGGCCAACGATGCCATATTCGCTATAAATGGTGATTATTACGGATTCAGGGATAGCGGTTATGTACTGCGCAACGGGACCATATACCGGGATACTGCCAGGAGCGGAGAGACCAATGAAGATCTGGTCATTGGCAAAAACGGAGACTTTTCCATCATCTCTGAAGACCAGACAAGCCTGGATTCTTTGAATACGGATGATATCTGGCAGATATTATCATTCGGGCCGGCACTGATTGAAGACGGGGAAATTGCCGTCGACAGCAGCAGTGAAGTTTCACAGTCAAAGAACAGCAATCCCAGGACGGCCATCGGTCAAATTTCAGAGCTGCATTATGTTGTCATTGTATCTGATGGGCGCACCAGTAAGAGTGAAGGGCTATCTTTGCTCGAACTTGCCCAGGAGTTTGAATCCAGAGGCTGCACTACTGCCTATAACCTGGACGGCGGCGGATCTTCGACCATGTATTTTAACGGAAATATTATCAATAATCCCACCGATGGCAGATCATCCGGGGAAAGAAAGGTGAGCGACATTGTCTATATCGGATATTAATATAAAAAGCCGTAGCTGGCAGCTGCGCAAAACCATATGGGTCTATATCATTCTGTCAATCACCGCTATTGCGGTAGACAATATTTATGCTCTTTTTGGTCATGGCGTACAATCGGCCACCATGACCTGGATGTTCCTGTATCCGCTGATGGGAGGAGGACTGGGGTATTTCTTGATCGAACGCCTCATACCGAGGATCGTCCATGCCAGAGGGTATCGATTATTTTACAATCTCTATAATTCCGGCATTGCCACTTTGACGGTGGGCAGTTTTCTGAAAGGTATCCTCGAAATTGCCGGGACCAGTTCACCCTATACCATCGGTTTTTATGTAACCGGTTGCTTGTTTGCAGCGGCAGGACTTATAATACTCTTCTATATTATTTCCTGCCGTACCGCTCCTCCAGTTTCTCCCGGAGAAAATTGACGATGGCCTGAACGCCGGGTGATATTGCTATCCTCGGCTTCGTAGCCATCCTCTATGAATTTCCCCAATCACTCGAGATCTCAAACCCCCACGAACATCTCTCTGCGAAATTTTGTATTTAATAAATTATTATGAAGGATTATAAAAAATTACATTGAATAATATTTATATAGCTACAATTTGTATTCGGAATAACGGATGCGCAATAATTGTTTTAAGGAGGATCGCAATATGGCCAGGGAATATGATTACAACAAACACACAGTTCTGGATCCTTTCCGCGACGGAGTCAAGCAGTACGGAGACCGGGTCATGCTCATGAAAAGGACAGACAAAGGCTGGGTTGACCTATCCTGGAATCAGGTGGGGCAGCAGGTCGATGCGCTGGCATCGTACATGATTGATATCGGCCTGCAGAAAGGCGACATCCTCTCTATTTATTCTCAAAACAGACCGGAGTGGGTCGTCGCGGATTATGCAACTTTCTCCTGCGGCGCCGTCAACGCATCGATCTATCCCACCAATTCAGCGCCCGAAGCGGCCTATATCCTCGATGACACCAAATCAGTGATCTGCTTCTGCGAGGGGAAGTTTCAGGTCGATAATGTACTGGCCGAGAAAAATAACCTCCCCGCGCTAAAAAAGATCATCGTATTTGAAGAGCTTGATTACCAGGACGATATGGTTATAAAGTTCACCGATGCTGTGAAAGCAGGCGAAATGAACCTCCGAAAGGAAGAAATAGCCGCCCGGTCAGCCTCCATCAAGCCCGGCGATCTTATGACCCTGATCTATTCCTCCGGTACCACCGGTCAGCCCAAGGGCGTTATGCTCAGCCATTCAAACCTTATGTTCATCAGCACAACTTTCAAAAGGATCGAGATGCTGCGGGAAGGAGACCTGCTTTTATCATTGCTGCCGCTGGCCCATTCCGTGGAAAGGTCAATGGGGTATTACGGGGTTGTGCTGGCCGGCGGGATCATCGCCTATTCCAGGGGAACTGAATTCTTCCCCGAGGATTTAGCTGAGATCAGACCTACCCTGGGTGTTTTTGTACCGCGCGTATTTGAAAAAATGTACAACGGTATATTTGCCAAGGTGGCTACGGCTCCTCCTGGAAAACAGAAAATATTTGCCAAGGCTGTTGCGGTGGGGAAGGAAGCAGGACCCTATTTTATGGCTAATAAAAAGCTTCCTTTGGTATTAGGCCTGAAATATAAAGTCTTTGACAAGCTGGTCTATGCCAGCCTGAAAAAGACGATGGGCTTCGAGAGAACCAGAGTATTCGGCAGTGCGGGCGCGCCGCTGCTGCCTGAAATCCATGACTTTTTCTGGGGGCTTAACATGCAGATCAGAAAAGGATACGGTCTGACAGAAACATCTCCGGTGCTCAATGTTGATGGTGACCCGACCATCATGCCGATCAAATCAGACGGGTGGATCACGCCTTTCCCCGGCGCGAAAGTGAAGATCGCCGAGGATGGAGAGATCCTGGCTGGAGGGCCGGGGGTTATGCTCGGTTACCTGAACAAACCGGAGCAGACCAAAGAAATGTTTACCGAAGATGGATGGCTGAAAACCGGAGACATCGGACTGCTGGACAGCCAGGGCTATATCAAGATCACCGACCGCAAGAAAGACATTATCGTTACCTCCGGCGGCAAGAACGTAGCGCCGCAGGTTCTGGAGAACACCTTCGCCTCCCATCCGTTTATTGAACAGATCGCTGTACTGGGTGACGGCAAAAAATATATCGTCGCCCTGATCGTGCCAAACTTTGAAACCCTGAAGGAATGGGCCGCCAAGGCAGGACTAACAGCACTAAGCAACCAACAGCTGGTTGTCCATGACAAAGTGATTAAAAAATATGAAGAAGTTATCAATGAGCTCAATCAGCACTTCGGAAGAGTTGAGCAGATCAAAAAATTTAAACTCATGCCGGAGGAATTTAGCGAAGAAAACGGTGAACTGACCCCAACGCTTAAATTAAAACGCAAGGTAATTATGAGCAAGTACCAGAAAGATATAGACGCTTTATATGTTGAGTAAACGACCGAACAAGACCCCGCAAGCAATTGCGGGGTCTTGCTGGAAGCAAAAAGAAATATTGCTTGGATACTATCCGCCCCGGCGAAAGCAACTGAAGAACAAAGTACATTGGCAAGTATAAGATCAAGATATTTATCTCGGAAAAAGAAGCTGTCCTTAAAATCCTTTTACAGATTTGGGACAGCTTCTTGTGCTTGCGGCAATGACTAACTATCCAGCAATCTGCACAGCATGCAGGCTGCTTCGGCACGGGTCGCCTGATCGTTGGGTTTAAACTGGTTGTTGTCTTTGCCGGTTATGATCTTGAGCTGCACCGCTTCTTGAACATAGGGCAAAGCCCAGGCAGGAATTTGTTTACTGTCACTGAAAGACACCGCATTTCCGCTGCTTGTCCCTGCATTTTTAGCCCTCATTATAATTACCGCCATTTCTGCCCGGCTGATCGGCTGGTCAGGGCGGAAAGTTCCATCGTCGTATCCGTTGATTATCCCGGCTTTTACGGCTGCTACTATACCGGTGCGAGCCCATGCGGCAGTTCCGGTCCAATCTTTGAAATCAGCACCGGCATCGGATGCCGGCAATTTCAAAGCCAGATAGATAACCCTGGCAAATTCAGCCCTGGTGATGGTGTTGTCAGGCTTAAAAGTAGAATCGGGATAACCGCTTAATACGCCTGAGGTCACCAGACGTTCTACATATGATTTGGCCCAGTGTTGGCCAATATCATTTAAAACCGGAGTGCCGGCTGAAGCAGCCGGAGTTACAGGATTGGCTGATGATCCGCTGGTGCCGGAGGTGCTGGAACCACCACTGCTTGATCCGTTGGTAACCGATGATGAAGACCCGCTGTTATCCGTTCCGGAAGTGCTGTCGCCATTTACGCTTATGGAACCGTCGGTTGCGGAACAGGGAATGGCATTTAGATCCGCACTGGTTAATTTGCAATCATTAAACTGCAAAGCGCTGACACCCGGTTTAAGCAACTTGAAACTGATACTGCAGATCTGTCCGCTGCCGCTGGTGCTGCCGGAACTGGCCCAGACCACCCGAACTGCTTTGGAACTGCCCACTGAATAGTCCGGATTGGGCATAAACAGAAATCCTTTAATTAGTTCTCCGGATGAAACACTATTCGTCGCCGGGGTGACCAGCCGGGAATCGTAGATAAGATTAAAAGATCCTCCGGCTAAAGAAGCAACCTCGCTTAGGCTGACTTCAACCTCAACCGTATTGTCCACGTCGCCCTGCGCCGAACTGACGCTTAGAACTGCCTCGCCGGCCTGGGCCGGCTGTACCCCTGCCAGGCCTAGCCCAACGAATAATAGCTCCATAAAAACGGTAATCATCAATACTTTTCTATTTTTCAAATTGTAATCTCCTCCTTGCCAATCCCCGGAATTTAATCCGAGAAAGGAACATGTTTTCTTTTCCATGCCCAAAAATAAAAAATCAATAATCCCAATAACATATAAAAAAGTCCGGGATGGAAAATCAGGTAGACTACGCCGATGACAGGTGCAAGTGCAGCTCTGACCAGTGCCTTGAGAGCTGGGTTATCAGCGATATAAGCGGCAACAGGTGGGGAGTTGCGGTAATAGAAATTTACCAAAGCCCGGCCCGGTTGATTGGTCAACAGGTAAGCGTCCCGAAAATGCCTGAGTAAAACCACCGCCGGTTCAAACTTGGAGCCGAAA
>CAZRMB010000170.1:0-5443 GCA_964600925.1 uncultured Syntrophomonas sp. | reverse complement strand
GAGCAAAAAAGGCGAAGAGCAAGGCTTGCAAAAAGCCCGCGATTGAGGCGTACATATGGTACGCCGATTGAACGGGCTTTTTGTATAACGCAGCTATTCGGCTTTTTTGACGCTCAAAGGGCTGGCATAACGCCAGCCCTTTGTTATTAATCCGATTATTTTACACGGGGCGGGAATTCTATAAAGATCTTATGAGGATCTACATCTTCACGTAAAACCCGTAAAACATCGTCTGGCGGAGCAGGAATTTCCTCGATTGTTTCCGGAACGAGCAATTCAAAACTGGTACACATTTGAGCAATTTCTGCGGTACAGTATGGATTTAGACCTTTAATCCGCATCCGTTTGCTTTCCGGTTCAAAATCCATAACCCCGATTTGGGTAACCACAGATTGCGGTCCTTTACCCAGCAAGCCTGCTTCCATACGGCTGTTTCCGCCGCTTAGGAAACCGGGACTGGTCATGAAGTCCAACTTAAGCGGGAACTTACTGGGATCCTGCAAACCAACCAGTACAAACGTCTCAGAGAGGGAACTCAGATCATTTCCTCCGCCGCTGCCGGTCAGACGTGCTTTGAAATTATGGAAATCTCCGCCGATCAAATGCGTATTGAGATTTCCATACATGTCGATCTGGGCTGCACCTTGAAAAGCGATGTCTACAAAACCGTTGGCTGCCATAGCAAAGGAATGTGCCATTTCCATGCTCATCGGTGCCCGGCGGAAGGTTGCCGCGCCGCCCACGGACCAAGGCATAGGGCCTTCCCAGGGATCCTGCCCGCCGCTCTCATAAACCAGGGTAATGTGCGGGGCATGGGTTTTCTTTGCCAACATGGCTCCGACCATGGGGAGTCCAGTGCCAACATAAACGATCATGCCATCATGTATCTGTAAGGCAATATTATATGCCAACTGCTCAAAAGGGTTAGCTGGTGCTGGTGTATTCAAGATATTCGCCTCCTTTATCTTTCTTTAATCCCAGATGGGGATAACTGGTTCGTACGTAAAATCAACTCCGCTATCTTCAATCAGATATTCCTCAGCTTTTTCCAGTCTGCGCAGATGGTCTATATAGGCATATCCGCCCATGTCTTTGGCGAGACGGTCCATCAGTTCATATTGATTTTTACAGCCTAAAACCCATATGTTATAAAAATCCTGCATGCACGCTTCGTCCTTGGTGGCAATTCTCATCAACCATTCCCACCATTCTCTGGCCCAGTAATAATAACCAGGACAGGAGCCCGGCATACATCCGAAAGGAAGTTCGACGACTGCGTCAACGATCATGAAAGGAATTACCACGTTGCTGTTGTCGAAACGCATACTGAGCTCGGGCACAACCTCTTCGCAGGTGATGATCACTTTTCGGGAAGCGAAAGCTTCGGCAATGTCATTGACAGCCGGTCCAACGATTTTGGCATTGCCGTACATGTCGGCCTGCTGACAGTGAATGATGCATACATCAGGATGCAGGGCAGGAATCAGACAGACCGGTTTTCCAGTCCAAGGGTCCTTGACTTCCTTGACATAAGGATTATATTTCATCATGTCGGTTCCCAGTAATTGATGGGCGGCAACGTAGGGTTCGCCATATTGCGCCGCTTTAAAACCCAGTCCCATTGAGCCGTGGCTCCATTCGGAGAGAATCTTGGTTTTGCCGGCTTTGACTGATCTGGAAAATTGGCGGTCGGTTCCGCGCATTTCCGCGCCACAGTATGAATTGTGAGTTGCATTGCAATTGCCGCCGAAAACAGCAAAGGAGTGCAAGGTGTTGGGGGAACCGATGTAGGAAAGATTCTTTCTACCTTGGCGCCAAATTTCGAAATGGGCTTGTAAAGGTGTGCGAACATAAGAAAAACCAGAGTCAGCCACAATGTCGCCATCATCAACAAATTTGGCGATAGCATCGTGGAGACTCATCCTTTTGTCTTCTTTCAGGCGGCTCTTTTTAAGATTGTTTTCCCGGTGAGACTCATGATCAATAAGGCGATCCAATACACTTGGATCAGCAATCCTCAGGTTTTCTAAAGCCTCCTCATTGTAGAAAAACTTTGATGGCAAGGTCACCCCTCCTAATTAATATTATTTAAAAACTTTATAAATAATATTATAACGTAATAATTGCTATTCGGATATAACAATTTATTACTGAACGAATATTTATATTTTATAGCAAAATTTATTACGTCATAATTGTGATGAAAGTTTGAAGCGGGACGTTGACCAAACCTGACAACCGAGTGTGTCAGGTTTGTTTTTTGTCCCGTTATCATCAGGTGACCGGGCGGCCAATAAATGATATATTGTATGAGTCGGGAAGTTGACATTTTGAATGTATCGCGGCAGAACTAATTTAGGTGATAGTTATGATCATATTACAGGTGCAAAAACTGAATAAATCATTCGGCGATCAGGAAGTACTGAAAAGTATTAATCTAACCATACAGGACCGGGAACGGGTCGGGCTGGTAGGAGTCAACGGCGCCGGCAAGACGACCTTGTTAAAATGTATGGCCGGTTTGCTGTCAGCAGACAGCGGCGAGGTCAGTTATTCATCAGACTTGTCCATGGGATATCTGGAACAGATGGCGGATTATGAGGATGGGACGAGTATCTGGGATGCCATCATGGGAAGTTATGCGGAAATTATGAATCTCAGGACCAGGTTAAATGAAATGGAAGCGCAAATAGCCCGGGGAGGTCCGGATCTGGAAAAAGACATGCAACGCTATGCCCGCCTCAGCGAAGAATATGAAATGGCTGATGGTTATGCCTGTGAAAATACTGCCCGGCGCATTCTCATCGGCCTGGGATTTACAGCGGAAGAATTTGATCAACCGGCAAACAGCTTGAGCGGTGGACAGAAGACCCGCCTGAATCTGGCGTGCATATTGGCCAAGTCACCCGATCTGCTTTTTTTGGACGAGCCGACCAATCATCTGGATATTTCCTCCGTCGAGTGGCTGGAGGAGTTTGTGAAAAATTATCCGGGGACAGTCCTGGTTGTTTCCCATGACCGCAGATTTCTGGATAAAATTGCTACCCGAATCCTGGATCTGCGATGGGGGACAATATCATCATATGAAGGAAACTATAGTCAGTATCTGATCAAACGGGCGGCCAGTGATCTGGCCTGGCAGCGGGCCTATGACAAACAACAGGAATACATTCAGGAAACCGAAGCCTATATCCGCCGTTTCAAGGCGGGTATTAAGTCCAAACAAGCCCGGGGCCGACAGTCCCAACTGCAACGCCTGGAACGTATCGACCGACCGCAACAGGAAAAAAACCTGGCCCTGCGATCACTGAACATGAATCAGGAAAGCGGCCGCGATGTACTGCGGCTGAAAGAAGCAGCCAAGTCATTTGGGCCTCATCAGCTGTTCAAGGATCTGGATCTGAACATATATAAAGGTGAGAAAATTGCTTTGGTTGGTCCCAATGGTTGCGGCAAGACTACCTTGTTAAAGATTATCTGCGGCCGTTTGGCTGCCGATGAGGGCGAAGTATGGCTGGGCAGCCGGGTAGAGCTTGGATATTATGGACAGGAATACGAGGAAATGGATTCCCAAAATACTGTTCTGGAAGAGCTTCTTGACAATTTCAACCTACAGATCGAAGAAGCTCGAACGGTACTTGGTTCCATGCTTTTCAGTGAAGATGATGTATTCAAGCAGATAAAGAATCTGAGCGGCGGGGAAAAAGGCCGATTGGCCTTGCTGAAATTAATACTCTCCGGGGCGAATTTTTTAATTTTGGATGAACCGACCAATCATCTTGACCTGGACAGTTGTCAAACGGTGGAAAATATCCTGCAGGAATATGAGGGCACGGTTTTATTGGTATCCCATGATCGCTATTTTATTGATCAGATCGCAGATCGGGTCATTACTTTAAAAGATGGTAGACTGGAGTCCTACAACGGCAACTACAGCTACTACCAGGAAAAAATTCAAGCCCAAAATAAAGTGGATATGGCCGCACGCAAGGAAGCCGCCCGGGCGCGCAGCAAGCCTGAAACAGAAGCACGCGAGCAGCAGAAGGAACAGCAAAGGCTCCAGCGCAAAAAACTCCGCGCCCTGGAAGAAATTGAACAGCAGATTACGGAGTTGGAGGAGCAGAAGAGCCACATTGAAATATTATTGTCTGATCCGCTGACTTACGGTGATGAAGACAAAGCCCGTGAATATACCGCTTCCTATAAACATATTGAAGAATTACTGGCATCAGCCTATACGGATTGGGAAATATTAAATCTGGAGCTGGAAGAATAACTGATGAAAGGAAATCGCAATGAAATATTTGCCCATTGACCGGCGTGACCTGGACGAGCGTGGCTGGGATGAACTTGATATAATTTTTGTCTCCGGCGATGCCTATGTCGATCATCCCGCCTGGGCAGCGGCATTGTTGGGCAGATTTCTGGAGAAGCAGGGGTTCAGGGTGGGGATCATTGCCCAACCTGACTGGCACAGTCCGGAGGATATTCAGAAACTGGGTCGGCCTCGCTTGTTTTTTGCGGTTTCCGCCGGCAACATGGACACCATGGTCAGTCACTATACAGCGGATAAAAAAAGACGCTCGGAAGATTTGTATTCGCCCGGCGGAAAGGCAGGTTTGCGCCCTGATCGAGCCAGCATCGTCTATACCAGCCTGATACGTCAGGCCTGGCCCGGCGTACCGGTCGTCATCGGCGGAGTTGAACCCAGTCTGCGGCGTCTTGCCCATTATGACTACTGGAGTGAAAAAGTGCGGCGTTCCATTCTGGCAGACAGCAAGGCCGACCTGCTAGCTTATGGCATGGGCGAATATCCGTTGCTGGAAATCGCCCGTCATCTGAAAGCGGGCAAGGATATCCGTTACCTGACCAATCTGCGCAGCACTTCCTATCTGAGTAAATCACTGCCGGACGATGCGCTCGAACTGCCTTCCTATGAAACGGTCAAAGATGATCCGGCATCATTTGCCGAGGCGACCCGCTTGATCCATCAGGAACTAAATCCATACTGTGCACGCAGTCTGGCCCAGAAACACGGGGAACGCTGGGTGGTGGTCAATCCGCCGGCGCTGCCGCTCACTACCGGGCAGATGGATGCCATTTATGATCTGGCGTTTACCAGAAAATATCATCCGGTTTATGAAGAACAGGGAGGCATACCGGCGCTGGAACCGGTGCAGTTCTCCGTAACTACCCATCGCGGTTGTTTCGGGGGGTGTGCTTTCTGTTCCCTCGGCTTGCACCAGGGCAAATTTATTCAGAATCGCAGCGTTCGATCGATCGTGGAAGAGGTCGAGTCAATCAGCCGACATCCCGATTTTAAAGGCAGTATTCCCGATGTGGGAGCTGCTTCCGCCAATATGTTCGGATTGCGTGGTAAAGATGAGCTGCGTTGTCAAAGCTGCCGGAGGGAAAGCTGTCTTTATCCGTCGGTATGCAAAAA
>CAZRMB010000169.1:0-5452 GCA_964600925.1 uncultured Syntrophomonas sp. | reverse complement strand
GCCGCCTGATATAACCCTCTTCTAAAAGGAAGCAAAAAGACCGTCCCCTTGCTTCTGCTGATAGAGTATTTATAACACAATATGGCCGTAGTCGGAAATGACCCGCCTCAATTCGGCGATATAGTCGGTGGCGATGCTGCTCAGATGCGTCTTCTCGTTGGCGATCCACCCTACCAGCATGCGCTCTTCCGTCTGCAACGGTACGGAAACGATATTGTCGCCGTTCAGATCGCTGTTTAGTACACCGGTACTGATGGTATATCCGTTCAGCCCGATCAGCAGATTGAACAGCGTAGCCCGGTCGCTGACGTGAATGGTTTTCTTGTGGGGAACGGTGCTCAGGATCTCTTCCGAAAAGTAGAACGAGTTGTATTCGCCCTGCTCGAAGGCCAGGATCGGATCGTCTTCCAGGTCTTCCAGGGTAACGCTCTCCCGTCCGGCCAGCGGGTGGGAGGCACTGATGAAAACATGCGGTTGGGCTTCAAAAAGAGGATGGAAATCCAGATGGTTTTCCTTCAGCAGCTTGTTGAGTACTTTTTCATTGAAATCGCTGACATAGATGATCCCCAGCTCGCTGCGCAGATTTTTTACATCTTCGATGATCTCCCATGTCCTGGTTTCCCGCAAAGTAAATTCATACTCATCGACATCCAGTCCCCGCAGCAGGTTCACGAAGGCGTTGACCGCGAAGGCATAATGCTGGGTCGATACCGAGCACAGCTGCTTGGAGGGTTTCTTCCCCAGATAACGCTGCTCCAGCAGTTCCGTCTGCTCGACTACCTGCCGGGCGTAAGAAAGAAACTCCGTTCCGTCAACAGACAGTGATATGCCTTTGGTGGTCCGGTAGAATATTTCAATGCCCAGTTCCTTTTCCAGCTCCCGGACGGCATTGGAAAGGCTCGGCTGGGAAATATAGAGCTGCTTGGCAGCTTCGCTGATGGAACCGCATTCCACTATTTTTATGATGTATTTTAATTGTTGAAGGGTCATGCTTCACCTGCTTGCTTTTTTGCATCCTGGTCATTATCAAATGACTTAAATAGATTATAGCGTAAATTCATCATTATATTAAAGCGCAGCGTTTTCATGATTTCAAGTTGTCTGTGGCAAATGTTATACTTTTAAAACAGGATGGAAGCTGAACTAAACTATCAATATGGCAAAGGACAGAGAAAAGCCCGCCGCAAACGACGGGCAATTTTTGTGTTTCCTCTAGTTCTCCAGCATTAATTTTTCCAGGTCCAATGGTTGAATGTGTTGGCCGTCTTTGAAGGCACGCATATTTCCGCCTGAGATTTCGTCAATAAGGATAATCTGCTGGTCTTCTCCCACTTTGCCAAATTCAAATTTAATATCGTAAAGCTCGATGCCCTTTTTGGCCAATTCTCTTTTTACCACCCCGGCAATTTTTTGAGTAAGCTCCTTAAGGACCTGATAATTTTCTTTCGAAAGGATCCCCAGCATATCCAGGGCATCTAGTGTAATGGGCGGGTCCTCGCGAGCATCATCTTTGAGGGTTACTTCCACAAAGGCATCCAGGGGTTGGCCTTCTTCACAATAATCCCCATAGCGGCGATAGAAACTTCCTACTGCACGGTAACGGCAGATGACTTCCAGCCCTTTGCCGAATAATATGGCGGGTTTCACCGTCATGGTGGCTTCATCTATATTGGCATCAATATAATGGGTGGGTATGCCTTCGGCTTGCAGGGCTTCAAAAAAATATTGGGTCAATCTCAGTCCGGCTTTGCCTGCACCTTCGATGGTCAGGCCGACGGTATTCATCCCTGGATCAAACACGCCATCTGCTCCGGTGGCATCATCTTTAAATTTCAGCAAGTAGTTGCCATCATCAAGCAAATAAACATTTTTGGTTTTCCCGGCGTATACTAGTTTCATTTATAACGATTCCTTTCCCAAAGAGATTATAAATTATTATACCTAAAATATTCCTAAATAATCAATTTGTCTTCTTATGAACTCCATATCCATCAGAGCTAAAGTGTTTAATATCGTCGTAAACAATGCTAAAATTATCTTATAAAGATTAATTATGGCAAAAATTTAAAAATGCAAAAATTATTCGTTCCAGTAGATCCAGCAGAAAGAGGTTATACTGTGTCAGAAAACAGCAAGATTCTAGCTGACTTGCAGGATGAAAATGTCCGCTTGCGCAAGAAAATTGACGAGTTGGAAAGCCGGCAATTGAATCTCCGGGAAAAAGAAATAGCTTTTATTAATTTGACGGAAACAATTCCGGCTTCGATTCACGTTTTGCAGGGGAATCATTTTTGTTACGTTAATCAATTCTTTTCGGGAATGACCGGTTATAGTATGGAGGAATGTCTGCAAATTAATTTCTGGGATATCGTTCATCCCGATTATCAGGATGTAATTAGAGAGAGAGCCTGGGCACGTCAAAAGGGCGAAGAAGTTGTTCCGGTCCGCGAATTTAAGATTATAGCTAAATCTGGCCATGAACTATGGGTTGATCATTTCGCCACCAATACCATTTGGCAGGGCAAACCGGCCGTAATGGCGGTTCTGCATGATCTTACCGAACGCAAACATATTGAGGCAAGGAATTATCAGCAACACCATCAGCTGGAGCAAACCCACGCCGAACTCGAAGAAGCCAATTCTGAATTGCAAAGCTCTCAATCCAGCCTGTTGGAGATCAATGCCCGCTTGCGGGAAAGTGAAGAACGTTTGGAATTAGCCCTGTGGGCCGCTGACGAAAGCCTTTGGGATTGGAATCTGGAAACCGGTTATCTTTATTTTGGTGACCTTGAGGTTAATAAGTTGGGTTACCAGGGCGACAAAATTGACCCCCATATCAGCAGTTGGATAAAGCGGGTACATCCGGATGATATCTCTGCCGTTGAAGCCGCCTTTGCCCTTATTTATAAAGGCGTGAACGATTACTATGAAGCGGAATACCGTCTTTTAAGTAAATCAGGAGAATGGGTATGGATTTTGGATAGAGGCAAGGTCATCAATCGAAATAAGACCGGCAAAGCCCAGCGCATGATTGGAACCAAACGTTTTATTGACAAAGAAAAAGCCATACGGGAAGCTCTTCAAAAGAGCGAAACCCGTTACCGTACCTTAGTGGAGACCATTCCTGAAATTGTTGCCCATAATGATTTAAGGGGAAATTATTTATGGGTAAACGAGCATGGCATGGATTTCTTTGGCAAGGATGTATACCAACATAATTTTCGCGATTATTTAATTAGCCATGAGGATTACAAACAGACGCTCAGTATTATAATTCCTCTCCTGCAAAATAATCAGACTGCCCAGTGGGAAACCCTGCTTAAAAGACAGGACGGAGAATTCCGATTGCTAAAATGGCAGAGCAAAATTATTTCGGAAAACGGGAAACTTACAGGTATACTATCCACCGCACGGGATATAACGGAAATGAGAGAAGCTGAATTAAATCTAACGAAAAGCGAGGCCCAATATCGCCGTTTATTTGAGAAAAGTCCCGTTGGCTTAATTAAGATTGGCAGTAACGGTGATATATTGGATGCCAATGAATACTATGTCAGAATTAGTGGTGCTCCTTCCAAAGAAGCAGTTACCGGTATTAATATATTTAATGCAGCTTCATCACGAGAAGATCTTGCCTCCATCATCAATAGGATTTTTAAAAAATATCAGTCTTCCATTAATATTTTTAACGAGGCTACATCGTGGTCAGATATTGCCGCCATCATTGACAAGGCTTTAAATAAATATAAATTATCCGAAATGCTTTTTACGGAAATAAATTATATTTCCAAATGGGGTGTACCGCTTTGCATGCAGTATAGAATTGAACCTCTGACCGATGAGGATAATCATTTTCAGCATATATTAGTCGCTTGCGAAGAAATATCAGAGCGTAAAGAAGCCGAAGCCCGGATTAGATATTTAAGTTATAACGACTGCTTGACCGGTCTTTACAATCGGGCCTTTTTTGATGATGAACTGCTGCGTCTGGATTCACCAGAGCATTTTCCCTTGAGCATTATAATGGGTGATGTGAATGGGCTTAAATTGGTGAATGATACTTTTGGCCACTCCGCCGGAGACATATTGCTGCAAAATATTGCTCATATACTGCGGGATTGCTGCCGGTCAGAAGATATTGTGGCCCGCTGGGGGGGAGATGAATTCGTTATTCTGCTCCCCCGCACCTCGTCCCTGACAGCCTATTCTATCTGTGAGCGGATCAGAACTGCCTGCAAGGAAGGAAGATCCGATCCAATTCAGGCCAGTATTGCTCTGGGAACAGCCAGCAAAGAAAGTTTTTATGAAGATGTTAATAAAGTTATTACTGAAGCTGAAGATGCAATGTATCGAAAGAAGCTATTGGAAAAGAGGAGCACCCGTAATGCAATAATAACTTCATTGGAGACCAGTTTGCATGAAAAAACCATGGAGACCAGAGAACATGCCCAGCGCATCCAAAATATATGCATACAATTTGGCCGGGCCCTTGACCTGCCCGACAACGAAATAGACCGCCTGGCACTTTTAGCCAGGCTGCATGACATAGGCAAAATAGGTATTGCCGATGAAATTTTAAACAAACCCGGGGAGCTGTCAACAGAAGAATGGCTGGAAATTAGGAAACACCCGGAAATTGGCTATCGTATCGTATATGCTTCCCATGAACTGGCAGCCATAGCCGAGGAAATCTTATACCACCACGAAAGATGGGATGGAAGCGGTTATCCGGAAGGTCTGAAGGCTTATGAAATCCCCTTTCTGGCCCGTATTCTATCCATTGCAGATGCCTATGATGTCTTGACCCATGCCCGATCATACAAAGGTAGTCTAAGCCACGATCAGGCTACACAGGAAATTATCCGCTGTTCAGGAACGCAGTTCGAACCGGAACTGGTAGAGGTCTTCCTGGGTCTATTTAAATGATACCTATCAATGAACAGAAAAAAACCGTGGATTCATTTCCACGGTTTAATTATTTATACCCAAAATACCGTTGCCCTATTTTGATTCCTATCATTCGATAGGTGGGTGTCCTTTTAGATACATCTATCTTCCCTTCAAAGAGGGCTTGATATCAATACCCAACTCGTAACTCCCTTAGTAATTTTGTAGGTTCAAAATAAAGGCTTGACGAGTATTCCAGAATATTAACGTATATGGTGCGGCGGGAGGGACTTGAACCCTCACGCCTCTCAGCATACGCCCCTCAAACGTACGTGTCTGCCGGTTCCACCACCGCCGCATCCGGTCAGGTATTATAGAATGTCCGAACCTGACAAAGGAAATTATACAACAGTCGGCTCTTTAATGTCAATCAATCTGCATGAAGCATTAAACTGTTCTCCAGCCGGATTACCGCGATTTAACAACTTTTGTATTTTATTTCTTTAAACACTTGATTCCACTACAAAAAGTGTATTTATACACTATATTCCGTAGAGGAGACTTT
>CAZRMB010000168.1:0-5478 GCA_964600925.1 uncultured Syntrophomonas sp. | reverse complement strand
AAAAGAAAAAATAGCGCTCGTCAAAGACACCGACCTCATCCAATGCTTTTTTTCTTATCATCATACAGGCGCCGATAGCTGAATCAACTTGAATTGGCCCTGCGTGCTCATATCTTTTACTAGGAAATTTTTGGGGAAACATATATTCAAGAACCGAAGTATTGGCTGCCAACGTCAGTAGAGACGGAAAGGAGGCAATCGAGTTCTGTTTGCTCCCGTCGGCATTTAAAAGCTGTCCGCAGACAATTGCAGCGTCACTGTTTACCTCACCAAAAGTCCACAGACGCTTTACGGCATCCGGTGTCAATAAGGCATCAGTGTTTAAAAGCAGAGCATATTTTCCTTGCATAACGGCAAAGGCCTGATTATTGGCTGCGCCAAATCCTCTATTTTCTTGATTGCCGATTTGTATTACTCCCGGAAAATTCTGTTGGAGCATTTCCAGAGAGCCGTCAGAGGAAGCGTTATCAACAACAATAATTTCAAAGGTCAGATCATGAATAGTTTGATAAACGGAGTTGAGACAGTTCTTTAAAAGGTCTTTCGTATTCCAGTTGACAATGATCACGGACACATCAATGTCTCCGGCTTGACGATCTCTTAATGGTTCTTGCATGAATTATTTACCGCCACGGTTTATTCCGGCAAGTTCGCTTAATTTTGCATACTTGAAAAATTTATTGACGGAATCCGTAACCGCCAGGGTAAGCCCGGGCATACCGTCGAGGATGCCTCCGCGCAGAAAGTAATCCTGAAAAAAAGTAAAAATTGCTCTCAGAAAAGCTCCACCGGTGGAAGATCTCTTTCCTTCTTTAAATGCTTCTTCAGCCCCGAGGGTGGAGTACTTGTCAATCTTTTGCAAAATCCTGCTCAAACGGCTTTCCGTAAAATGTTCGATGGGTGTATCCAAAGGGCTGACCAGACCCTGCACTTCCACCGCTTCATGGACGGAAGCCTCGGTCATGCGGCCCGCTTCTTTGCGGAACAATCGAATAATCCGGTCAGGCCACCAACCGGCATGCTTGATCCAGCGTCCCTGGAAATAGTTCTTGCGGGGAAAGCTGAATCCGGCTTCCTGAATGGCAGAATTTGTTATAATTGTTTTTATAGTCTCCGCTGTTTCCCGGGGAATGCGCTCATCAGCATCCAATACCAGAATCCACGGTTCACGGCATTTGTCAATCGCCAACTGTTTTTGCGGCCCGAATCCCAACCATCCTTCTCTGTATATTTCGCAGCCAAATTCGGCGGCAATCGCCAGTGTTGCGTCAGT
Source organism: uncultured Syntrophomonas sp. (assembly GCA_964600925.1). Taxonomy (GTDB): domain Bacteria; phylum Bacillota; class Syntrophomonadia; order Syntrophomonadales; family Syntrophomonadaceae; genus Syntrophomonas_B. Next base: position 4,205 of record CAZRMB010000168.1, on the reverse strand, counting down.
GCTGCCGGAATCAACAACAACAATCTGCCTCGCAAAAGTGATGCTCTGCAAACAGAGCCGCAGGTTTTCTTCTTCATTTTTGGTAATAATGGCGACAGAAAGAGGAAACTTTTCCAAAAGCTTTTCCATAATGTTAAATTAACAAATACATGAGAAAATTCCTTCATTGCAGCACATTTTTATGCAATGTTGCATTACAGAAACCTCACACCTTGAATTCTCGTTTTCGATATCATATACGCTTCTTTATTAAAACATGATTTTTCTTATTTTCTATGCTACAGGTGTCCTCTCAAAATCTTTAAAGTAAACTTGTTGTTATGCAAAGAATTGCTGTAGTTATACCAAAATACGGACTGCTGGGCGGAGCGGAGCAATTTGCCGCCGAGTTGACGGACAGGCTCATCTCCACAACCGGCTTTGATTTTCATGTGTATGCCAACCGCTGGGAACAGTCGACAACTCCGGTCACCTTCGAAAAAGTGCCGATTATTTCCTTTCCTAAATTCCTGACAACTCCAAGCTTCGCTTATTTTGCCGGCCGCCGCATCGAGCGCGGCAATTTTTCTCTCGTCCACAGCCATGAAAGAATTTTTGGCGCCGATATTTTCACGCTGCATGGCATTCCGCATAGATACTGGGTGCGCCATATCCGCCGCAAGCAGATGAGTCTCTACGATATGGCTACAGCCTGGGTAGAAAAAAAGCTGGTCTATGAAGGCAACTGCAAAAAGTTTATTGCCGTCTCCAGCCTGACCAAAGACATTTTTCTGCAGGAATACAACATTGATTCTGAACTCGTTGAAATTATCCATCCCGGTGTGGAATTGAATAACTTTTTAAAGCAGGATAAAACTTCCGTTCGCCAGGGCATTCGCCGTGAATTAGGAATCAGCAGTGCTGATCCGGTGATTTTATTCGCTTCGATGAATTTTGAGATTAAAGGCCTCGACAGCATCATGTTGTCCCTGGCCAGATTGAAGGCGCAAAACCGCAGATTCAAGCTTGTCGTCGCCGGCAAAGGAAATATCAAAAAATACAGGCGATTGGCCCAGGAAACGAAAATCATGGAAGACGTAATCTTTACCGGTCCCGTCAGGAAAGAAAAACTGATCAAAATGTATCTGGCCGGTGATTTCTATATTATGCTTTCCAAATTTGACACCTTCGGCATGGTTGTGCTGGAAGCGATGGCGGCGGGACTGCCGGTAATTATCAGCGGTAACGTGGGAGCCAAAGACCTGGTGCAGGAAGGTGAGAATGGCTTTGTCATCAATGACACAGCCGACAGCGACTATATAGCCGCCAAAATCGCTTTCCTCTGCGATGATAATATGCGCCGGCCGCTGGCCGAAAAAGCCTATGAGACAGCAATGCAAAACACCTGGGATCAAGTGGCGGCAAGATATCAGGAAGTCTACAGGAGAGTTCTCGCAGGGAAAAAGCAGAAAAGATAATAAAGGCGATATCAGTTAATAATGCGGATTATAAACAAAAACATCTTCAAACTACCTGAAAATATTAATAAAATATTGCTTATTCAATTAGGAGACATTGGCGATGTGGTCTGGATGACACCGAGCATTTGGGCCACAAAAAAGTCAATCCCCGGCTCGAAAGTTTCTGTTATGGTTAAAGAAGGTTTTGGTGGTCTCCTGGAAGCGGACCCCTCCGTTGAACAGGTAATTGAAGTTAAACGGTATAGAGGAAACATTCTTCATCAAGCCATCGGTCAGTTATCTTTCTTGAAAGATCTCAAGTCTCAACATTTTGACCTCGTTGTTGACCTTCGGCTGGGAGATCGAGGCGCCTATATGTCCTTTGTCACAGGTGCGCCATATCGTGTAACCATGCATCACCCTGAAAGCGTTCCATTCTGGAGGAAATATCTTTTTACACATGGTGTGGTGCCTGGCGAGCCAATTCATAGACGTGGTGCAACTGATCAATCCTTACGCATTTTAAGAATGCTCGGCATAGATTCGGATAATATAATTCCCAGATTATGGATTGCCGATTCTGTCAAAAGACGTGTTAGAGAAATTTTAGCCCATGAAAAAGTGAACAGACAAATACCTTGGATTAGCGTTAATCCATTTTCTCGCTGGCCATACAAGGAATGGGATAAGAACAAATGGATTGAGATTATTAACTGGATATGGCAAGAATTTTCAGTACCCATTATTATTATCGGTTCCATAGAGGAACGGTCAAAAGCGGAAGAAATCATCCAGCAGGTGGAGACCGGTAAAGTATTCAATTTTGCAGGCCTTACTACATTGGCTGAACTGGCCGGACTATTGAGCTTAAGCCATCTCCATATCGGCGTGGATAGCGCAGCGCCCCATATTGCTGCAGCAACCGGCACTCCGACCATCACCATATACGGGCCATCGAGTTGGGAAGATTGGGCGCCCATCGGAAAAGATCATCAAGTGATATTACCGGACAGGGATTGTGTCCCTTGCCGTCAAAAGGGATGTGACAACAGCGGAATAAGCCGATGCTTGAAAGAGCTGGAAACTGACAATGTAAAAAATGTCATTCGTCAAGCAATAACTCCGCTAAAGACAAGGAATTGAGCATGCAAAGTTCAGATCCAATTCGTGTGGGATGTCTATGTCTAGACCAGTCAGCAAAATGGGAAAGAATCATATGGGAAAGAGTTGTGCCTTTTCTCATCTTGATTAACATCGCACTCAATCCTTTTCCTCATATAACCTCAATTCGTGAAGTCAGTTATTACTTGGCGGCTGCCTTATTGATCTTTTATTTTTATAAATACCATGACTGGGGTGCTTTGAAAACACCTCTCACCTTACCGGTTGCACTTTTCACTGTATGGGCATTTATCGGACTTTTCTGGGCGCTCGATCTCAGTGCAAGCATCCATGACATTATTTTTCATCTCTTGAAATACATTGTATTATTTTTATTGCTAACGATTTTTTTCAATTCGCGTGCAAAGATTAATCTTTTATTTTGGACTATTATAGCGTCAGTGGTAATCTCCGGTTTTCATGATATGTATTCTTTTTATGTGGTGGGCAAAAATTCAATTTTGACACGGATGTGCATTAACTATCATCAGCTCCCTGTAGGCCCTCTGGGATTCATGGCCTTGTTCGCCATTGCGCTTGTTGTTTATCTATTCAGGATCAGCAAAGAATTATGGGACAAATGCGCTTTAGTCGCATGCTTTGGAGGGCTCTCTTTAATTTTATTTGCAACACAGATGCGCTCAATCATGATTGCCTTGCCTTTTGTTATTGTTGCACTCTTTTGGGACAATAAAAAACTGCTTTTTGCAATGATCTTGATTGTAATTTCTTGTTTATTTCTTTTTTCGACTCAGTTGCGTTCATTCAAGAATGACATATCTGAAACCGACAGGTTATCGATTAATTACATGTCATTGCTTATGATTAAAGAACATCCAATAACAGGAATCGGTTTTAGCATGGAAACACCGGGTAACAACAAACTCATTGAGCACAAAAAGTTGTTGGCACAGGTACCAATGAAATTTAAATATGAGACCATTGAGTATACCAGCCCCCATAATATGTGGTTGGGTCTTGCAGTGCGGCTAGGCTTAGTAGGGCTTTCCTTGTTCGTATTAATTATAATCGTGGCTGGCAGAATGTGCTTTGCGGTGATAAAGCAACAAAAAAACCAGGAACTGCGTTTGACAGGTCAACTTTGCCTGGGCCTTCTTGTGTTATTTTCTATTTATGGACTCTTTAACGAAGTTTTCATGCATTTACTTGAAACACTATTTTGCGTTTTGTTTGCAATAATTAATTGGTCATTTTGCGAAGCACAAAAACATAATAATTTGAAAACGGCAAACATGACATCCTGATCACTTCCCCCAACCTGCCGTAAAGTGGTTTCTGAGGCTACAGATCGTTCTTGTGTAAATGATAGAAACGCTCATGGGGGTATTGTTTCTCCCCGGGATCCTTTAATCGGACCGGCTCGTCAAACATTCCCTTGATTCCCGCCGGGTCAGGGCGGTATTTTTCTTTGAACATAAACTCCCGATTAAAGAGACTATACTTGCTTCCCGAATGACATCGGATGTTGGTCGGTTTGTATACATTCACAGTATCTTCCGCATAGTTGATAAAACACTTTAATTTAAAGCTGTTTATCTCTCTTCCAAAATGATGTAAATACCGCCATGTCATATCACCGTCTTC
>CAZRMB010000167.1:0-5529 GCA_964600925.1 uncultured Syntrophomonas sp. | reverse complement strand
AAGCAGTCTTAAAAAATGTTCGCGAACTGCTGGTTTTAAAACAAGACTTGCCCGTTTCCTAAAAGCAGAGGGCAGATTGAAGTGAACGCTTATCATGCTGTTTGCACTATATAAAACCCTCCATTAGTACACCACATGCGATTTGTGATCCATACTGGATGAACACGATAAACAACGGTGAGCAAGTATAGCTCACCGAAATTCGTGCTGTAAAAAAATAAAGGAGGATCAGCATGGCAGAAATAAGCAAGGAAATAATTAAAGAGGATTTAATTGAGCTGTGTGTCAGAATTGGCGACCGCCACGTAGGCAGCAAGCGAAACCAGAGAGCTGCAGCTTATACAGCAGAACGCCTAACTTCACTGGGTCTGGCAGTCGCGCAGCCGGAATTCAAATGCATTGACTGGGAATATGGAGACATTGTCCTGACCGCAGGAAGAATGCCTTTTCAGGCTTCAATTGGTCCCTATTCTCTTCCCTGCGATATTCAAAGCACATTTGTGACGGCTTCCTCGGTCGAAGAATTGCAAACCAAAAGCTTCTCTGGAAAAATCGCCGTTTTACACGGAGAACTCTGTCAGGAACAGTTAATGGCAAAAAATTTTATCTTTTATAACCCTGATCATCATAAGAAAATTATAAGCCTGCTGGAACAAAAAAATCCGCTGGCGATCCTGGCAATAACCGGTAAAAATCCGGAACTGGCCGGTGCTGTTTATCCGTTTCCTCTGATTGAAGATGGAGACTTCAATATACCGGTTGCCAATCTCACCATCGAAGAAGGCGAAAAGCTTCTTCTGCAGACAGGAACAGATATGCACCTTCGTATAGACTCTACAAGAATTCCTTCTACCGGATGTAATGTTTTAGCTTTAAAGCACGGAAAAATCAGTGACCGCCTGGTATTTTGCGCACATATTGACACAAAAAAAGGCACTCCCGGAGCCATAGACAACGGCGGCGGAGTAGTTATATTGCTGGCCCTGGCAGGCCTCTTGCAGGATTACAGCGGGAAATACACCATAGAACTGCTCATCAATAATGGCGAAGATTACTATGCATATCCGGGCGGGATGCAGTATCTGGCTGATAATATCGATACGTTTGATCAAATCGCCGCAGCGATAAATGCCGACGGAGTTGGTCTCAAGGGAAGCAGAACAACTTATTGCAGTTTTAATGCTTCTGATATAATGAACCGGACCATCCAAAATGTCTTTCAAGACAGCCGCAAATTTATTGAACGGGACCCCTGGTACCAAAGCGACCATATGCTGTTTGCCATGAATGATCGGCCAGCCGTGGCTTTGACAACAGAGGATTTTAACAATACCTGGGCGAATATTGCTCATACTGCCAAAGATACAATAGACCTGATCGATATTGATATACTCGCTGATACCGCTGTGGCCTTAAGAGAATTGATCAATGAGTTGAACCGCAATTTGTAAAACCTGGTCTGTCATTGATTGCTATTGAATAATCTCGTTAAATACCAGTTTTGCAGAAAGATGGAGTTCATATAAAGGAGACAAAACATGGCCGCCAATACTTACTCAACCAAAGAAATTGCAGAACTGACAGGTGTCCATCCCAATACCATCCGGCTGTATGAATCCTGGGGCTATATATCCAAACCCTGCAGACTAAAGAATAATTACAGAGTATTTACCGATTTGCATTTATTGCAGATGAAGCTGGCCCGGCTCGCTCTTCCAGGCCCCTATCCTGTCAATGGGAAACGTGTTCAGCAGCTGGTAAAAGAATTCGCGCTGGGCAACCTGGAAGAGTCTCTTGCCCTGGCCAGAGAATACCTTGAAAAGGTACAGTTGGAACAAGAAAGGGCATTAAGGGCTCTGAACATATTGGATGATTGGTTTACAAAGCGCAGCTGCCGAAATAACGATGTCCTTATAAAAGGCAGGCTGAAAGCGGCCCAAATGATTGGAGTCACCCTTGATACCTTGCGAACCTGGGAACGGAATGGATTGTATGCGATAAAAAAGGATAAAGACGGTATCCTTGCCTATACGCAGTTTGATCTGGAGAGGATAGAGGTGCTCAGGCTCCTTAGAAACTGCGGCTATAGTATAGTCTCCCTTTCAAAAGTATTCAACCGGCAGGATGCGATTACTGAAAAACCATCATTATTGCTGTCTCTTCCCAATAATGATGAAGATTTTTTCTACGTTACAGATCAATTTATACTGTATCTGCAAAACCATGAGAAAAGAGCCCAAAGTCTCATTGCTATGATCGAAGACTATATGAAACGTGAAGAATAATGGAATATTATTGCAATCATCTTCCTTATGAATCAATGAGCCGGGTCAGTTCTCCGGTATATGTCAAAGACAAGCGGTGCAAAGCCCTGGTACAGGCAATGTAAAGCAGTCTGCGGTCATATTCATTAAAGTAGGTCTCGTTGTTGGCTGCCGGGATAATTACCTCGTCAAACTCCAATCCTTTTGACATTTGAATCGAAGTGACTGTTATTCCATTCATAAAAGCTGCACTTTCCGGCGAAATCAAATGTACTTCGCAGTTTCCGGATAGTACATCATATAGAGCTTTAGCCGCGCTGATTGTTTTCAGTATTATTCCCAAAGTCATATTCTTACTACCCTGGAATTCCGCGATTCTTTCCTTTATCTGTGCAAGTTCTTCCTGTTTATCGCGGCAATATATCAGGTCGGGATCATCCCCATGACGTTCTACCGCCTCGAGCAAAGCAATATTCTGGATACGTTTGGCAAATGTGATGATCTCATAGGTTGAGCGGTAGCTCTTATTCAGCTCTGCCAGTTCCGCCCCCTCATATAACCGGCGCAGATCTTCAAGCGTGTGCAAATGATTAGGATTGATACACTGCCCAAAGTCGCCAAGGATCGTTTTCTGGCATCTAAACAGGATATTCATCACCGCGTATTGGACCGGTGTGTAATCCTGCATTTCGTCAATAATCAAATGGTGTATGACCCTGTCCTCCTGCAAACCTTCATAAGCCGCGTGAAAGTACATAAATGGATATACATCGGCCCATTCGAGAGTTTTCCTGGCCGGCATAACAAATTTGTCCGAAATATTCATCTGCTTATAAAAGTCCTTGTAGAGTGTAAGAGTATTCTTCACTTTTAGCATCGCGGTCAGGCTTTTTAAAATGTTTCCGGCTTTTGGCAAGGTTTCCTCCATAAAGTTGCCGATTTCAAAGCGGTCATGGATATCCTCCGCAATCATCTGCAGCCGCCTTTTGACCGGGTGCTTATAATAAGCGGCAAAGCGGCTTTGAATCCATTCACTTTCGACAGAGAATCCTCCGCAAGTGTAGTCGGATGGTTCCAGGATGGTCTCGGGCATCTTGGCCAGATACTCGTCCATCAGTTTAATAAAATCCAGCGTGGATTTGAAGCGCACCCGCTCCGCCCATTTGTGGTCGTCTGTTACAAGCGGATCCTTGTCGGGCTCGAAATGGATGATACCTTCAAGCTGGACCCGGGCAATTTCTGCCAGGGTAATCTCATTAACCGGCTCCTCACCTAATTCAGGGAGAACATTGGCAATATAATCCCCAAATACCTTGTTGGGCGATAGAATGGTTACATTCTTTGACGATAACCTGTCTTTCAAGCGATAGAGTAAATAGGCGATCCGATGCAGCGCAATGGATGTCTTGCCGGAACCCGCTACTCCTTGAATAAGAAGAGTCCCGGCTTTTTCGTTGCGGATAATCAGGTTCTGTTCCTTCTGAATGGTTGCGATGATTGATTTCATCTTCTTATCTGAAGTATGGGATAGTTCCCGCTGCAGAATATCATCCTGGATATTAACCGAGCTTTCCAGCACATATTCCATCTCGCCATTCTTGATTTTAAATTGCCGCTTACGGTTCAGCTCACCGTTGGTTCGTCCAGCCGGGGCATCATATCCCGCAGGCCCAACCTCGTAATCATAAAACATGCTGGCAACCGGAGAGCGCCAATCGGAAATCAACAGCTCTTTACCGTGGCGGAAAGCAAATCTGCCTATGTAGAAAGCTGCAGGTGTATCCCGGGATGTTTCCCGAAAATCGATTCGGGCAAAGTAAGGCGAATCCATCAGCCTGGCGAGTTTATCCCGGATCTCAACTGCAAAAGCCCCCCGGCTGTCAATTCGCTTTAGATCCAATTCATTTTGAAACATCTCGTGCGGGTCGATTTCACCGTGATACTGTACCATATACCGCTTTGCATCCATATATTCCCGGTCCAGTCGCTCGATTGAATCATTGGCTTGCTGTATGGCATCGTTCAGCTTGTCTTTGATATCGTTAAGATGTGCGATTTCATCAGGAAACGCAGGTGCAGCATTTTGTTCTTTCTTCTTGCTTTTGTTGATCAGGGCAGGTACATCCTTGACGCACCTGCCCGCTTGATGTGCGCTATTCATGTGAATCCTCCCTGGGTAAAACCATTCTTTGGGTAGGATATCCAAATTCCGTCAGCAGTTCCGCCTCGGCAAAGCCCAGCTCCTTAAGAGCTCTGCGATATCCTGTATCTGCTTTGTCGCCCTCCCGGAATGTGGTAATGCTGATCTCCTTATGCTTTAACAGCTCGCTTAGCGCCACCTGCAAAAAGTCATGAGAAATCCCCTGTTTCCGGTAAAACGGATGGACCGCCAGGAAATCAATGCTGCCGGTCTCGCAGTTGATCATCATGCCGCCAACAGCAATGCCGCTCTCGGTCATAAGCAGCGCACCCTGGCCGGCAATATAGCGTTTCAGAACCGTTAAGTACTCATCTTCTTCCAGATAAGGAAAACCGTCAATGGCCAGGTGTACTAAGTCCATCCATGCCGGAATATCAGCTTCCCGGGCCAGGCGGATTTCTCTTGTGGAATTCTTCTGCGTATTTTTAAGCAATTCGCGCTGCTCTTTGAAATTGTATACGAGCTGCAATGGATAAAACACCTCATTCTTTCTGAATTGCAGAGGAGACTGCTTATACATGGCCTTGAACACATTGCTGAAAGCCTGTTGGCTGTCGTAACCGGCCAGAATGGCAATGTCTATAATAGGTTTATCCGATAAAACAAGCAGTTTGGCAGCTTCCGTAAGTTGCCTGCGCTGTACGTAATCATGAACAGTAAGCCCCACCGTGTCAGTGAAGATGCGGTGCAGGTGGTATTTCGAGTAGTTCACTGCCGCAGCAACAACATCAAGACTGATTTTTTCACTGGTCAAGTGGGTTTCAATAAAGTTGATAGCCGCTATCACCATTTCAAGGTTTCTCATAAGGCTCCTTCCCGTCATAATGCGAATCCATTATAGCAACATCAAAATTCCAAACTTTAATAAATCTTGCGCTTTTTATGCTTTTTTTCTTTCCGGGTGTCCCGCACCGCAATGGCGCGCGATTGATTTCCGGCTAATAAAGCCAGCGCCAAGCCTTTTCAGGCATAAAAATCAAATTAAAAGAGGGTATCCCCGTGTCACACTGTAGCACTCTACTACCACACCAGTGTGGTTCTCTACTACCACACCACTGTGGTTCT
>CAZRMB010000166.1:0-5529 GCA_964600925.1 uncultured Syntrophomonas sp. | reverse complement strand
GGGGGAGGGTCTGAAATGCAAATCAAACGAATAAAGTTTTTAGATAAAGGTTTTATATTTAGTCTGAGTGTGATCCTGGCTGTTGGGATGATCATTCTTTACAGCGCCAGCAGCGGCATTGGCAGCGACCCGTTATATTATGTGAAGAAACAAATTTTGTGGTTGGCGGTGGGCATTGTCATAGCGGTTATGATCGTCCGCTTTGATTACACGCAACTGGAAGGGTATTGGAAGTATCTGTACGGTATCTCTATAGTCACGCTTGTTGTTGTCTTGATTTTCGGACAGGAAGTAAGAGGTACGACCGGGTGGATCGGATTTGGACCGTTTCCGAGAATGCAGCCGGCCGAATTTACAAAGATCCTGCTCATCCTTGCATTTGCTGCCTATCTAAACAAACGTAAAGATTATCTGAACAATTTTAAAGAAATGCTGCCCTGCTTTATATTTATGGGCATACCCTTTATGCTGATCATGATGCAGCCGGATTTGGGAACCGCGCTGGTTTATATCGCCGTTACCTTTGCCATGATGTTTATTGCCGGGGCCAACCCGAAGACCCTGGGCAAAATCATTTTGATTACGATGCTTTTTATTTCCCTAATCCTGTTTATGCATTTTAAATTTGACACATGGCTGCCGCTGGATGACTATCAGATCGACCGGCTAATTGTCTTTGTCGATCCTTATAATGATGGTCAGGGCGGACGGGGAGCCGGCTGGAACACGATTCAGTCTCTGGTTGCCATTGGCTCAGGCGGTTTGACCGGCAAAGGGTTGTTTAACGGCAGTCAGGTACAATTGAATTTTTTGCCGGAACATCATACCGATTTTATTTATGCAGTTATAGGCGAAGAACTGGGTTTTATCGGTGCGGTATTGGTTATCCTCTTTTATGGGATACTATTGGTGAGGGCAGTCATCATCAGTTTTAATGCCAACGATTTATACGGCAGTTATCTGGTGATTGGCATATCTGCCATGTGGATGTTTCATATCTTTGAAAATATCGGCATGTCTATCGGCATCATGCCGATAACCGGCATACCGCTGCCATTCTTGAGTTATGGAGGCAGCGCCATGCTGACCAACATGCTGGCGGTGGGCTTTATTTTAAGTGTCAACATGCGAGGGAAAAAACTAGTGTTTTAATGGTGGAGAGGAGCGAGGGGATGAAAAAGGAAGGAATTGATATTGATATGGCGCGCGGCAAATTGCAGGAAGCGATTATGTTAATACCAAATTATCTGAAACTGCTGTACCGACTGACCCGCGACAACCGGGTCAAGACTGCTGAAAAAGCACTGCTCCTGGCGACTGCCGCCTATGTTGTCTCACCGGTCGATTTTCTGCCGGATTTTATACCTTTTGTTGGTCAGATCGATGATGTTTTACTGGTGGCTTTGGTCCTGAAAAGATTCATGAACAGCATTAGTCCGCAGGTGCTTTATCAGCACTGGGACGGCCGGGCTGATCTGCTGCGCAACATTGAACAGGTCCTGTCCTGGTCAAGATTTTTTCTGCCGGCTGATGTTTATCAAAAAGTCGTGCACAAGGCTCAGAAAAATTCTGCTGCCGATAACCAGGAAACCATCGATGTCGAGTATGACATAAGATAAGGAATTTATCATAAAATCAGTTTTTTGCGCGGGATCTGCAAAGCAGACATAAAATAGCCAGGCTTACTATATATTTATTAAAAAGTCAGGTGGTGAGCTTGGTGTTTTATAGTTTTAAGATCCGTCTTTTGATGGTTATTGTGCTGGCTGCTGTACTGGGAGTGGTCATGCAGTCCAACAGCCCCGGCAAGCAGGCGGTGGAGCCGGTGCTGCGATACATAATGACGTCTGACGATGAACTCACGGAGACTTTCAATCATCTCATTCCCCAGCCTGCCCAAAACAGCCTCAATCAATTGCCCGCTTCCGCCCGGACCCTGTTAAAGGCACCCTGCGATTATATTAAGGTTGAAAAAAGTTACGGCTCATATTGGAGTGAGGAGCTGGATAGCAAGGTTTTTAACCCGGGGATGAGTTTTAAAGTTGCCGAAAGCACACCGGTCAAAGCTGTTTTGCCGGGAACCGTACAGGCAATCACCCGGGAAAGTCAGGAGTATACAGTTAAAATTAAACATGTCGGCAATTTGGAATCAATTTATGGGGGCTTGCGGGAAATAGATGTGGAAGTCGACCATCCGGTGCTGATTGAACAGGTCATAGGCAAAACCGGTGATCAGTTTTATTTTGAATTACGCAGCAAGGACGACCCTGTCAATCCCCAGAGCATTTTTAAATAACCATGATTCTCGGTAAAATTGCCGGGGTGCGAATACGGATAAACTGGCTGTTCTTGCTGGTCTGTGCAGTCTATACGTATCTGGGGCTGGGTACGGAAATTCTGGTTATCTTTGCTGCAGTGCTGCTGCATGAACTCAGCCATACCATCATGGCTGCCATCTTGAAGGTCAGAGTGGCTGAAATTGAGCTGCTGCCTTTTGGCGGACAGGCAAAGATCGAGGATTTTACCGGTCTTGATCCTGACCGGGAAATCTTCATCGCTTTGGCCGGGCCGATCATGAGCCTTTCCCTGGCGGCATTTTTTTATTTTCTGTCACCGACCCTCCCGCTGCAAACCTCCTGGTTGATTCAAATCAATCTGTTTCTGGGCATATTTAATTTTTTGCCGGCTTTGCCATTGGATGGCGGGCGGATATTAAGAGCCTGGTTGTCTTTGCATATAGGTTATAAAAGGGCAACTTCCGTATCTGCCGGTATGGGCAAGGCAATCGCCATGCTTATATGTTCCTATGGCGGGTACCTTTTTTATATACAGCAAAGCGGCGCCAATTATTTGCTGGCAGGCCTTATTTTATTCTGGGCGGCACGCCGGGAAGGCTTGCTGCTAAGTTATGCCTTTATGCGCTATCTGGTCAATAAAAAAAGTGAACTGGCTGGAAAGGGTTTTCTTGCCTCCCATCAGGTGGTAGGCTTTGAAGATACTTTGGTCAAGAGCATCCTGGAGTCGACCCGTCCCAGCTATTATACGGTGGTGCTGGTGCTTAATCAGCAGCATCAGCCGCTGGGCATGATCAGCGAGGCACAAATGATTGAATGCCTTTTCAATCAGGGACCGCTGATGCGGCTGAAAGATTGTTAAATGATTAAAGTCTTATCCGGGTAAATGCCTTGCATTGCAGCATGGCATTTTCCAGTTCCGCATAATCACATTTGCTGCAAGCAGCACATCTTTCTACTGCTATATTATTGTTAAAGTGCTTGCGCACTGCCACAGCCAATTCCCTCAAATCCTGCAGTTCCTCCACCTGGGCTTGATTTGATGCAATAATTTTATCGATATCTTGCTTGAGAGCAGCAATTTCAGCATCCTTGGCGCTTAATTCTGCTTCCAGTTTTTCAATGCTCCGGGCCTGATCATCTGCCTGCATTGTTTTCTCCTCCTTATCGCCATTCGAGCCTGCAGCCAGGCCCGAAATTTCTCCCTTTAAAAAGGATAACGGCTGTTGCCTTTTTTGGCAAGTTCAGCCGTTATGGGGAGCAATACCTGATTTTATAATTCAAGTTTACGGTCATAGATCACCGCTGCCAGGATAAATAATATTACTGCCAGCACGAAATAGCTCAGACTGGACATATTCATGTTGCTGATATAGTTGGCTGCATCGCCTGATATCTGGATCATCATATGGTAGAGCTCATTGCTGCCGGTTCCCAGAGCATCAAGTATTTTTCCGGATAATATCAAGGTTATTACAAAAGTTGCTGCAGTGACAAGTCCCGAAAATCGTGCGCTTAACTTGCCCGCGATCTGGCTGAAAAAACTGGTGCAGCATAGAAAAGCTAAAAATACCAGGCCGGACAGATAGAAAGCCAGCAAAGATTGGAGAAGCTGCGGATTGTTATACAGCATCATCAGACCCGGCTGCTGGGGCGTTAAATATTGAGAAAGTTTGGTTACATAGAGCAGATAACTGCTTAAAGTGATCAACAGCGTTCCCCCGATATACTGGGTCAGCAGTACCGCCATCTTGGCACCTAAAATCATCGCTCCGGATACCGGCAGCGACATGACCAGATAAACAGTGTTTTGGCTCCACTCCCGTGATAATAGCTTGAAAGAAGATATCAGCGGCAAAAGGCCGGCCAGACCAAGCAGCAAGACCAGAGGAAGGATCATCAGGGGGGCATTTTGCTCCGAACCCAGTAAAAACCCTGCGGTGACCAGTGCCACACCGATTACCACGATCAAAATCTCCGCCGTGACTTCGTGCAGGTCTTTCAAATACAGTTTGGTGAACATTTTCAATTTACTGTTGGACATTGCGAAAGGCCTCCTTCATTATTTCAACCAGAGACAACCCCTGGGTTATTCTTAATTCTTCCGCTGAACCGCTCACTACGATCCGGCCCTGATCAATAAAGAAAACCTCGTCGACCAGGCTTTCCACATCATTGATCTCATGGGTGGAAATGATAATCGTCTGTTCACCTTCACGGAAATCCCGGATCAGCGTATTGATGATTTCTTCCCGGGTAAGGATATCGATGCCGGAGAGAGGTTCATCCAGCAGCAGATAAGGCGCCCGCCTGGAAACGGTCAGAAGCAGTTTACATTTGGCCCGCTGCCCTTTGGATATTTTGCCGATTTTCATATCCTCCCGTAAATTTAAAAAGCCAAGCAGTTCCGTATATTTATTGTCATCCCAGTCAGCATAGAAACTGCGCATAAAGTCAGCTGCCTGCTTTAACGTCCACCATCCGTAAAGATAATCGATCTCCGGCAGGAAGGCTATTTTGTCCCGGCTTTGGCGGGGCTTTTGACCATCCACCAGCACATGGCCGGAATCAGGTTGATTTAAACCTGCGATCATTTTCATGGCAGTTGATTTGCCGGCTCCATTCGGTCCGAACAAACCGATTATTTTACCCGGGCCGAACTGTAAACTCAGCTGATCAAGCGCCTGTACGCTGCCGAAACGCTTGCCAACGTGATCAAATTCAATCATTCGATATTGCTCCCTTCATCTCCATTAAGCGATGGTTTAATATTTCGGTGATCTGTTCTTTGGAATAGCCGAGCGAATTCATTTCTGCGAAAAAGCGGTCCAGGATGTCGTCGGCCATTTCTTGCCTGATCTCGGTGATCATCGCCGTATCCGCTTTGACAAAAGTACCCTGCCCGCGGATTGTTTCCGTCAGACCGATCCGTTCCAGCTCCTGATAGGCGCGTTGCACGGTATTGGGATTGACACTGACCTTCAGCGCGTAATCCCGCTGGGAAGGAATTTTATCCCCGGGATTTAAAGTCCCGCGGATCAATTGCTTTTGAAAATCTTCGATGATCTGTTTGTAAATTGCTTTTGATTTATCGTAATCCAGTTGACTCACCTCGCTTGCATGCTTAGTGCATTAATGTACTAGTACAATGTGATTTTAATCAACAGGAATTAATTTGTCAAGCAGCTTGCTTATTTATTTAAAGGATTACTACAATAGCATTATTGGATGAGCA
>CAZRMB010000165.1:0-5533 GCA_964600925.1 uncultured Syntrophomonas sp. | reverse complement strand
ATTTTTAAACACATCCGGTAGGTTTGGGCAGACCCGCTATTTTGCAGGCGCCTTTCCCGGGGCCGCTGGGGAATAATTCATAAATCTCCCCATTACTTTTCTTTGTATCTTTCAACATTTTTCTGACCATCGGTGCCACACCAAATTCAGCGTAATAATTACGAAGGTAATTAATAATATCCCAATGTTCTGGTGTGAGCTCAACTTCTTCTGTTTTCGCAATGAACTCTGCAACTTCTACATCCCAATCATCGGCATTATCGAGAAAACCATCTTCGTCCAGCAATAATACACGATCTCCGACCTTTAATTCTGCCATTTTTTATTCCTCCCTTTAAAGTTAATATATTATGCCTGACTTGCTTTTCGGCAAGCCAACGGCAAAACAAACCAGTTGTCGTCAGTTGGAACACTGTATCAATGTTCATAACCGATCCCCTGCTCCCTGACCCCAATCACCACCTTGTACAGGATCGTTAAGATTAGCAAGCCAATCGCATAGATCCCTAATATGATGGTAATTTCAGTGGCTGTAGGATAATATTCCGTAATTCGCCCGAAAGTATTGGGGACAAATCCTCCCAGTACCAGGCCGATCCCTTTGTCCAACCAGGATGCAAGAAATACAGCGATCAGAGCCCATGGAAGTATTTTTTCATTGCGGCGAATCTTGGGGATCAGCAGCAATGTTATCCCTGTAAGCGCCAACCCAGCTGCTGTCCACATAAAGGGCACCAGGTTATTGTATCCGTCCAGCCCGGCGAAAAGATATTTGAATGTAGCCATGTGCCCGGGTATATTGCTGTAATAAGCCGTAAATACCTCCAGCATAAAAAAGAATACATTGGCAATCATGGCGTAGGTAACAATCTTGGCCAGAGACTGGACAGCCTCGGCGGAAGTTTTGAAAGAAGTAAATTTTCGCAACAACAAGCACAATATGATCAGTAATGCCGGGCCTGCCGCAAAAGCCGAAGACAGGAACCGCGCGGCCATAATCGCCGAGAGCCAGTAATATCTCCCCGCCAGACCGGCATATAGAAATGCCGTTACGGTATGAATACTGATCGCCCAGGGAATCGATATATAGGCCAGCACCTTGACCCAACCGGCTGGTGGTACTCCCTTTTTCTCAGCGCCCATAACCGTCCAGCCAATCACCAGATTGAGCAACAGATAGCCAAGTAAAACGAACATGTCCCAGAACATGATCGAATTCGGGGTCGGATGCAAAATGATATTTAAGAATCGAGTCGGCTGTCCCATATCAACAAAGACAAACAGCATGCACACGATTACCGCCGACACAGCCAGGAATTCCCCCAGAATAACGATTTTGCCAAACGTTTTGTGATCATGCAGATAATAAGGTATAGCTACCATAACGGCTGATGCTGCCACGCCGACCATAAAGGTAAATTGGGAAATGTACAATCCCCAGCTTACATCCCGGCTGATCCCCGTGACTCCCAGTCCATAAGCAAATTGCTTGAGATAGGCAACCGACCCGGCGATGATAATGATCATTAAAAAGCCAACCCAGGCATAATAACGTTTGCTTCCGTATAAAGCCTTCTCAAGCAATTGGTTCGCCTCCCCCGAATATATAATATATACTTGGTCCGGTTCCCAATTCTACTTTACGGCGTATCGAGAAGTTTGCGCCAAGAACCTTTCTGATCTCTGTATTCGGGTCTTCCAGGTCGCCGAAGATGATGCCTCCGCGAGAAGCTTGCTCACAAAGCGGCCTCTGACCTTTGTCCAGTCTTTCCACACAAAATGTGCATTTTTCCACCACCCCGATTGTCCGGGTGGGCATCTCAGGATTTATATTCTTTATATAAGGCCGCGGGTCGCGGAAGTTGAAACTCCTGGCCCCGAATGGACATGCAGCCATGCAGAACCTGCAACCTATGCAGCGATGATAATCCATGGCCACAATGCCATCATCTCGTTTAAATGTAGCTTGGGTCGGACACACCCTTACACAGGCCGGATTCTCGCAATGATTGCACAAAACCGGAAATTGTTTGGTTTTGATTTCTTCACTAAGATATCTGTTTTCCAGTTCAGCAAATGTATGTTCAAAATCATCTTTCCAGATCCACTTGACCTCCTGGTAGGGATCATCTATTTCCGGCACATTGTGATTGGAATGACATGCTTCAGTTACCCGTTTATAGTCCTCATCGGATTGAAATTTGCTGACGTCAATAACCATACCCCAATGCTTTCCCTGCAGACTTTTACTGCTTTTGCTTACTTGAGCCGCTTCAACAGCACCGAACCGGTCAATTCCTTCAAAAGCAATTGCTCCGCCGACACCTGCCGCCGCTATTAATTTAAGGAAATCGCGTCTGTCCATATTATTGACCAGCTCCTTTCGTATCTGTATGGCAATCCCAACAATATGGATCAACATCCGCGTATGTGTGGCAGGAATCGCAAAACTCCTGCTTATTGGAGTGGCATTCCAGACAACTGTTTTCCAGGCTCATTTCATACTCTTTGCCGGTACTGCTGACATATACTGTTTCTCCGTTACGCACCACCTGATCACGCCATTCATTCAACATCTGCATATGCTCGGTGCGCATAAACTCAGCTGACTCCACACATTGTTTATCACTCATTTGATTGATTGCCGGGGTATCCAGACTGGGTTGAGGAGCAACATCCGCTTTACCAATATTCAGTAAAAAGGGTGACGTTATTAATAGTAAAAAGACAATCAGGCCAGTGATGATCTTGCCTCCGTTATACATCACTTTCCCCTCCTTTTCCCGGCAATTCCTCGCCGCGCAGGTTTAGGGTCCGTTCAGACTCCCCATCCATTACCAGAGCATTGCCTAACAACTCATGCACGCCCATGACCTGTACCCCGGGCACCCAGTAGTCCATCAGCGTGGGCAGAGCTGCCCGGTCAATGGCACAGATATTGGCCAGCACATTCACTCCATGTTTGTCATGTACATATCTGACCGCATTGGCCCGGGGGAAACCACCGCGCAGTCTTACCTCCATGTTTTCCCCCGCGTTAAGACCTGACCCGCTGCCGCAGCATAAGGTTTTTTCCCGGATGGTTTCTTCCGGCATTTCAAAGAAATTGTTGCATATCTTCTTTATAATATAGCGCGGTTCTTCCATCATCCCCATTCCCCTGGCTGTGTTGCAGGAATCATGAAAAGTGACCCGTAGATGATCATTACGGCTTGGATCCAGCTTAAGCTTGTCATGATAAATAAGATCAGCGGTGAACTCGGCGATATGCACCATCTTGGTCGCCCTGGCATTTTCAAATCTGGTACCGGTTATGGGAGATACCGGTACTTCCAGAAAATCAGCCGGACCGTTCCAGGTGTCCATATACTGATTTACCACCCGCCACATATGACCGCATTCACCACCAAGTATCCATTTGACTCCTAATCTTCTGGCCTCGGCATAAATTTTGGCATTCAAGCGTTTGGCCATTTCATTGGAGGTAAAGAAACCGAAGTTGCCACCCTCAGAAGCATAGGTGCTCATGGTGTAATCCAAGCCCAGCTGTTCAAAAAGCATTAAATAGCCCATACAGGTGTAAATGCCGGGATCACCAAAAAGATCTCCCGATGGAGCGACGAATAATATTTCCGCTCCTTTTTTATTGAAACGAGGCTCGATCCGTTTCCCGGTTATTTCTTCCAGATCATCCATCATAAAATCAATATTACTGAGGATGGTCTGAGGCTCAAGTCCCACATGGTTGCCTTTCATATAACAATTAGCCACCGGGCCTGAGATCCAGTCAGTGTTCAATCCGAGCAAATTGAAAAGTTCTCTGCCCATCATGGTAATTTCCGCCTGATCAATACCATAGGGACAAAACACTGAACAGCGGCGGCACTCCGTGCATTGATAGAAATAATACCAGAGTTCTTTCAGCACATCTTCGGTCAGGTCACGGGCACCGGCCAACCGCCCCAGCAGTTTGCCCGAAGTTGTAAAGTATCTTCTGTAAACCGATCGCAGGAGTTCACCGCGTAATACCGGCATGTTTTTGGGATCACCTGAACCCATGTAAAAATGACATTTATCAGCACAGGCTCCGCAGCGTACGCATACATCCATAAAAAGTTTGAAAGAACGATATTTGTCCAGGCGTTCGGCCATGCCTTCAAGAAATTTCTCCTGCCAATTTTCCGGCAAATGCCAATCCTCATCGCTGGGAGACCAATCTCGGGCATTGGGAAAATGAACTGCCTCCAGGTTCTTTCCTTTGGCACCGTAGCAGAAGGTACCCGGCTTAAATTCCACCGCAGTATCCATCCATCCGGCAGCAGGCGCTTCATAATTATAATTGAGTAATTCATCCTTTTTCGGCAGTTTGGCCATGTTCAACCCTCCCTTTCCAACGGCAACCCGACTTTGCGCATCTTTTCCCTGAATTCATCTTCATATTCATCATAGGTATGGGTCTCCACCTCATAATTCCAGGGATTGATGTGTCTTACCATGCGGCTGTTGTTGGCAAGATTTCTGGTCGGACTCATGAATATACCGCCGGCATGCATAAGTTTGCTCCACGGGAAATAGGCAAACAGGCAACTTACCAAAGTCAGATGGATATAGAATATCGAACCGATTCCCTCAACAGCCATGGGATGTAAAGTGACCAGCCCCATGGCAAGTTCTTTTACGCCGACTATGTTGACTTTAAACCAATATCTCATCAGAATTCCGCAAATAGTGATTCCCAGCAATAGCAGCAATGGAAAGTAATCTGCAGCCTGGGAAATATATTTGATCCGGGGAACGGCTACCCGCCTAAGGAACAAGTAGCTCAGGGCCAATACCACAAGAACATCGGTAATATATAGTAAAGGAACGCCAATCTGAAGGAAACTGTCCAATGATTCAAGGCCTTGTACCAAAACCGGGACCGGATCGGAAACGAAGCGCAGATGGCGTATGATTATGATCAGCATCGACCAATGAAATACCAGGCTGCCGAACCAAAGCCATTTGGCTGAGCCAATCGCCAGATTGCCGTCGTGTTTTTCCGTCTTCGTATTGCGGAACAAAGAACGGAATACGGTGACTTCCAGAATCATTCTCCCAATAACCGCCCAGGTACTGGTGGGGTTTTCAATTTTGTTTGCTTTGATCCATGGCAGTGACTGCTGTTGCCCGCAGGTCGTGGGAATGCGAAAAGGCACCGGTGATTTTCCCCATTTGATCACCCTGAATATAAAGCCTGCTAAAAAAATCAATAAAGCCAAATAAGGCAGTACAATTCCGAATAATGTATTCAAATGCAGGCCTGCAACCCCCAACCATGTGATAAAAACCAACGCTGTTACTGCCAACAGAGAAGACCAGATCTTCATCCCGCATCTCTCCCATACAACCGTTTCATTTCATTGATCTTGATTTGGTTGATCCTGTCCCGGCAGTCTGAATACATATCAAAAGCCAGCATTGCAATTTCATCAATACGTTTGTCCAATTCCCACAGATCATCAGTTCGTTTGCTGGCTATGGCTTCTTCGAG
>CAZRMB010000164.1:0-5562 GCA_964600925.1 uncultured Syntrophomonas sp. | reverse complement strand
GAACCGATAAAAGAATCGACTTTATTGGTGGAATCCGCGGCCTGGAGGAATTGGAGAGAAGGGTCGGAGAGGGGATGGCGGTGGCCTTTTCCCTGTATCCGGTCACCATTCAGGATCTTATGGATATCGCTGATGCCGGTCAGGTAATGCCGCCCAAATCAACCTGGTTTGAACCGAAACTAAGAAGCGGCTTGTTTATTCATAAACTGTCCTAAGCAGAGCATTATTAACTAAAGATATCTAAAATAAACCTGGGCTGGCATTTGCCGCCCAGGTTTTGTCAGTTAATTCAGATTTAATCGTCAGGCCAAAGGTCTTGCAGCGTTTGGGCTTTCCGGATGAGCCTGACCTGCCCGTCGCTTTGAATCAATACTTCAGCCGGCAATGGACGGGAATTGTAAGTACTGGCCATGGCAAAACCGTAAGCCCCCGCATCGTGTACGATAAGAGCATCACCTTCACGGCAGACGGGCAGAACCCGATCATGGGCCAGGATATCTCCGCTTTCACAAATCTGCCCCACGAGATAGACAGCACCTTCATACTCTGCATATGTACGGGTTTCTGCAGGTACAACCGAAATTTCATGATAGCTGTCATACATGACCGGACGGATCAAGGTATTAAAACCGATATCACAGCCAACAAAATCAGTGTTGTAATTATGCTTGACAGCGGTAACCCGGCCCAGGATTGCGCCGCATTCAGCCACCACATAACGTCCCGGTTCGATCCTGACGGTTATGGGACGATTGTTTTTCACCCAGTTGGTAATGATCTCATCCAATTCACGGCCGAGCTTATCAAGATCGAGCCTCGTTTCTGATGCGTGTTTGTAAGGCATCCCCATGCCGCCCCCGAAATCCAAAATCTTTACGCTGGGCAGAGTAGAAGCAATATCAAGCAGTTGGGCCGCTGCGGCCACATATTCTTCTGTTTCCAGGAACAGTGAACCGATGTGCTGATTCAGTCCGGTAATGGTCAACTGATAGCGGTCGGCTATTTCCTGGGCTTTAGGCAGGTCTTCGATGGCAATGCCAAATTTGGCTTTCTTGCCGCCGGTAATAACTTTTTCATGATGACCGGCACCGATACCGGGATTCAAACGCAGACAAACCTCACCGCCGGGATTGATTTCACCCAACAGGATCAGCTGGGACAGTGAATCCACTGAAATATAAATGTTCCTGTCAACGGCAAACTGCATCTCTTCCCGGGATACATTGTTACCGATAAACATAATGCGGTCTGATGAGTATCCGGCTTTCATTTCCAGAAACATCTCGCCGGGAGACATGGCATCCACATCCAGGTCTTCCTCACGGATGATTTTCAACAATTCCACATTCGTATTGGCTTTAGCCGAATAGTTAACCCTGAAAGAGGGATATTTCAATAAATTTCTCAGCTCCCGGCATCTAAGCCGTAGTACATCCTCGTCGTAGACATACAAGGGGCTGCCGAATTCCTTGATCAGATCAAAAACATTAATTTTGCCGAAGACTTTTTCCGCATATGTCAAGACCAAACACTCCTCCCTGAAAATAGGCCTAAAAAAGGCTACAATTATTCTATTTTAAAATTTGTTGTGAAAAATGACAAGACTTGTAGAGTGTATACATGATTAGACCAGAAATGAATGCTTCTTATCTCGTCTGAGAATAAAGGTTGCCAGCCAGAGATTGACAATAGCAAGGAAGGCGGCAACCAAAAAGACGGAGATATATCCATAGCGGGCCCAGAGAAGTCCTCCGCCCAGAGGGATAAGCATGGATACCGCATGATCCATACTGAGTCCCATGGAGAGAGTGGCCCCCAGATCTTCGGGTGTTTCGGCTATTTTATTCAGATAGGTCGTGCGGGCTATACGGACTGAGAAAAGCAACTGATCAGTAATATAGCAGGCCATTATGATTATGACTGCAGTTCGGGCAGCAAACCATCTTCCTGAAAAAGCGTAAAGCAGACAAATTATAATCAGAATACATGACTCCACTATTATAATGGTCCTTTCCCCCCAGGAATCAATGGCTCTGCCCAGCCAGGGCCTGAAAATCATGTTCAGAACGGTGCCGATAAAGCCCAATACAGCAAATGTTGCTACATCTGCCTGATATACTTTAATCAAGACCCAGGGAGCGAAAGTCATAAATATCTGTTTGCGGGCTCCGAAAACGATATTCAGCAAATAAAAGAGAGTATATCTTTTTTTGATTACCAGATGACGTGATGGTTTGACCATCGGCTGCGGTTTGATAAGAAAAAGGCCTAAACAGGCGATCAAAGCGCAGGTGCCCGAGATGGCGAAAATCGTTCCGAAGGAAAAATGGAAGCGCGATGCCCCCCAGTATACGATCACGATCCCGATTAATGTACCCAAAGATTCCAATGAGCCTAACTGGCCCAACCGTCGCCCTTCCTCGCCGCTGGTTGACAGCCGCAGGCCGATGGTAGGGGAGACGGCCATAAATAGATGGGCACCGGTACTCCAAATCAGCATCCAAACGACCACCGCTGCCATATTGGGAGCTAAAAAACCCTGGCCCCATAAGGCCAGACTTACCAACAGAGCTGAAATGGCAGCGATCCTTGTATCGGCCAGAAAAAGCAAAGCCGTAAAAATAAAGACCACCAAAAAACCAGGCAGCTCACGGGGGAATTCCAGCCCCCCACGGGCAACTTCGCTTACATTATGCACATGAGCCAGATAATTGTTAAAAGAAGGGTCATATAAGCCACTATACATTCCCATCATCAAAGAAGAAAGGCCAAAAAGCATAAGGGGGGTAACCAATTTTTTCTTAGTAATCATAATAAGCGTTGCTCCAATACATCAGCAAATGTAACGTTTATTCTAAACCTGCCGAAAAGAGATTGAAAGTAATTCATTCATTAATTTTAAGATTATATGAATCAAGGAGATAATATTCGAACTTATTTCATCCGATCAAGTAGCTTAAAACGGCTTACTTGCCTGTACCTTGTAATCATAACTGATACTAAAAAGATTTAGAACGGATCGCTACCATCCTGAGAGCAGGTTGCTACAGGGGCGTTTTCACTCTTTCCTGCCGATTCGTTGATTAAGAACCTACTTGTTTGGTTGAAATATTGGAAGTTAAATGCCTATAATGAGGCTATCGAAATGGATTATTTATTGGGGGAATATGTAAATGGATGTATTATTGATCGATCCTCCATATTGCAGTTTGAAGGGTATCCCTACCGACGTAGGGTATAATATCGGCTTGACCAGTCTTGCTGCTTATCTTCGCCGGGAAGGTTTTGATACAGCGGTGGTCATGGGTGACTTGCTCATGGACCTTCCTTTTACGAGTGCCTGGGGATGGTTTTCCTTCAACCTGAGCAAATACGCCCAGGGACAGCTTCAATACAGTGCTATAGTGAATGATAAAAACCATCCTGTTTGGCAGAAGATCAGCTCTATAGTTCGTGAGCAAAAACCCAAAGCGGTTGGCATCTCCTATCTCACCCCCTTTCGCGATGCCGTGGAAAGAGTTGCTGCAATTGTAAAAGAAACGGACAGCAACATCAAGGTCATTGCCGGTGCTGCTCATCCTACGCTATGTCCCCGGGAAGTAATGTTAAACCCGGATATCGACTTTGTTGTCTGTGGGGAAGGGGAGATCCCGTTGTCGGGGATTGCGTCACAGTTGATCAAAGATAAACCGGAATGGAGTTCGGTTCCGGGGATCTACTACCGTGATCAGAGCGGCCAAATAATGAGCACCCCTCTCCCGCCTCCCATTCCCAATCTGGACGAACTGCCCTTTGCTGCCCGAGATGCCGTATTGGGTTGCGATTATGAACGTTATCGCGTACACTGTTTGACAACTTCCCGAGGCTGTCCTTATACCTGTGCCTTTTGCTCGGACAGAAGACTATGGGGCGGAAAAGTGCGGCGGCGAAGTGTGGAAAACGTAATCGCGGAATTAAAATACCTGGAACAGAATTATAAAGTTGACGTCGTAGATTTTTCAGACGGCACCTTTACCTATGACAGAAAATATGTCGAAGCCTTCTGCAAGGCTGTGATTGAAAACAATATCAGCCTCAAGTGGCGATGCACCGCGCGCTATGACAATCTGGACGTAAATTTGCTCAAATTAATGAAAAACGCTAACTGCGGAGGCCTGTATCTGGGCGCAGAGTCTGGCTCTGACAGGATCCTTGGTGCCATGGATAAAAAAATCACTGCCGAGCAAATCAAAAGCATCAGCAAAATGGTGCACGATGTCGGTCTGGATACAGTTACGGCTATTATTATCGGTTTCCCTGATGAGACCAGGGAAGATATTGAAGCGACCTTGGACTTAATGAAACATCTGCAAACGGATATTTTTGATGTCAGCAGTTTCATTCCTCTGCCAGGCACCCCCGCGTGGGAGATCGTTCCTGAGGAAGATAAAAAGAATATCGATTGGAAAAAGGTTAGCTATAAGTCCTTGGATAATTACTTCCTGAAAAATGTTTCTGCGGAAGATTTCCGCCGTTACATGACGCAAGCATATAAAATCGCCGGTCGTGTTCAACGCAGGACGGTAATTCGTTTTGGTTTGCGTATGCTGCAGGAATCAGTCAGGGGCTGGTTTAAAAAGAGCCAAAGTATGGCGGAGAATAGAGGAACAGGCAAATCCACATCCAATATTAACTGATGCTTTTGATTTCCGCCTGTCTGACAACTTTGATGGTACCATCCTGAACCAGTTTAATAAACAGGTTAGCCATGGCCGGGTCAAATTGAGTGCCCAGATTGTTCTTGATTTCTGCCAGCGCATTATTGACAGTTAAGCCAGCCCGATAGGGACGGTTGGAAGTTAAAGCATCAAAAGCATCTGCAATTGCCAGACATCTGGCCGAAAATGGAATATTTTCCCCCTTCAGTCCTCTCGGATAGCCTTTTCCATCCCATCTTTCATGATGCCCGATTACAGCCGGAATAACATGATTTAAGGTAGGAAGATGTTTAATGATGGTAATGGACATTTCAACGTGCTTTTTAATAACATCGAATTCTTCATTGCTCAGTTTGCCGGCCTTGGTGAGAATATGCTCCGGTATCCCCAGCTTGCCGATATCATGCAAAAGAGCTGCCTCCTGCAATATTTCAACATGGGCTTTGTCCAAAGACATTTCATTGGCGAGAATGGTAACATATCCGGCTACTCTCTGCGAATGTCCGAATGTATAATGATCCTTGGCATCGATTGCCGCTGCCAGGGCATAAATAGTAGCGGTATAGTTGGGCTGGAAAGCATTTTCGGAATTGTATCGGGTTGTGTTTTCCTTGCTAGTAATACGCGGAGCATAGATAACGGTCTGGTTTTTCCCCTGATTCTTGGCAGTATACATGGCCAGATCAGCCCGTTTTAATAATTCTTCAGTATTCGGTGCAGCATGGGGATAAGTACAGATACCGATGCTGGCAGTAAGAAAACGCTGCGTGACGTCATTTACATTGAAAAAGCCGGCTTCAATTTCAGCCCGAATTTTTTCCGCCAATTCATATGCCCTATTTGAATCATAAAAAGGTAGTATTAT
>CAZRMB010000163.1:1876-5621 GCA_964600925.1 uncultured Syntrophomonas sp. | reverse complement strand
CTTGAACATACCGCCAACATGACATCACCACCGTTGCAGATATTGTTTAGCGAAAGTGCCCGCAATCTGTTAAGCCGGCAGGGAATCAGTGTGACGGAGGCTTGGAAAGATGCATTGGTCAGGCTTAAGCCACAGGCAGATTTACACGACGATGATTTGCGAGTTCTGCACACCGCTGCCACTCAATTGGGTGCTTCGGGAATCGAGCAGCAAAAACAATATTTTCTGCTGTTGCAGGAACAATTGAAGATACAGGAAGAGAAAGCCGGGGAAAAAGTTAAGTCGGAACGTAAATTGTGGAGTTACGGTGGATTTATTCTGGGGACGACGGTAGTGCTGTTTTTACTTTAGGAAGTACCACCAAATATTTTTGGGAACGGAGGGGCTGTATTTGAATGTTGATATTCTATTTCGTATTGCAGGAATCGGTATATTAATTTCGGTGCTTTGTATTGTGCTGAAACAGGCGCAGAAGCAGGAACAGGCGGAAATGTTGACCCTGGCCGGGGTGGTAGTGGTGCTTATCATAGTGGTTCAATTGATGAACCAACTATTTACTGTGGTCCGATCAGTATTTAACATCTAAGCTGCAGCAAAGGGGCTGGTCATTTGGATATTACACAAATTGTGGGGTTGGCCCTTATGGTTACGGTTTTTTTGCTGATTTTAAGGCAGGAAAAACCTGTAATGGCCGTTTTGCTAAGTATCGTGTTCAGCATCTTCATTTTCATTATGATGATGGATAAGATGGGCGCCATTATCAATGTCATGAAAGAGTTGACCCGACGGGCCGGAATCAATTATTTTTTTATGACTACGATCCTGAAAATTTTGGGAGTTGCCTATTTAGGTGAATTTGCCGCTGTGCTTTGTCAGGATGCAGGCGAGCAGGCAGTAGCCAAGAAAGTGGAATTTGCCGCCAAGATTATGATTGCAGTTATGGCTTTGCCAATAATGGTAGCTATCCTTGAATCATTGCTGGAATTAATGCCCGGATAAGCCAAGCCTGAAATGGAGTGCTCGGATATGAAAAGAGCTGGACTTATATTTATAATCATGCTGGGAATTTTATGGTTACCGTTTCCCGTCAGGGCGGAACAGGCGCCTGCTTCTCAGGATAACACGGCTTTGATGGAGGAAACGATTGACAGTTTGGATTTAAGTGAATTGGAAAATTTTAAATCCAATGTGGATGATGAGATCTCCGCCTATACCAGCCACAAAACCATCAAAGACTGGCTGCTTGATTTTATCAGCGGAGATTGGGAATTCAGCCCCCGTGATATTTTATCCGGCATGGTCAAATATTTTTGTGATGAATTGCTGGCTAATTCCGGACTCTTGGCCAAATTGATCATATTGTCGGTGCTGGCAGCCTTACTGTTAAATCTCCAGCAGTCATTTTCCTCAGATGTCGGCAAAGTAGCCTATCTGGCCTGCTTCCTGGCTATGGGTACAATCGCCATCGGTACTTTTAAACTGGTATTGGGAATCGGACAACATACCATTGATAATATGAGTACCTTCATGATGGGTATGTTGCCCCAGATGATGGTCCTGGTGGCAGGACTGGGCAATATAAACGGTTCGATCATGCTTTTTCCGCTGCTGATGACGGCGGCTACTTTTTTCGCTTCCGCCATCAAGAATATCGTATTTCCGCTCATTATTATATCGGCTACGCTGCATATGGTGAATGGCATTTCGGAGACGATTAAGGTGGAACGACTGGCGAAATTCATGGGACAACTGGCTCAGATCCTGCTGGGGTTCTTCCTTACTTTTTTTGTCGGGATGATAACACTCAAAGCGCTATATGCATCGGCTTTGGACAAAGTAACCCTGCGCACCACCCGTTTTGTAACGGACAATGCCATACCGGTAGTTGGCAAGATGGTGGGCGATACGGTTGAGGTTGCAGCCGGATATGTGGTCATGTTGAAACAGGCGCTGGGAATCTGGGGTGTCATTGTAATCCTGGGCATAATCATCTATCCTCTGTTGGAAATCGCAGTTCTGGCATTGGTTTATAAAGTGGTGGGAGCGGTGGTTGAACCGATGGGGGATACCCGTACTGCCTCGATACTGGAAATCATGAGCACCCATCTGTTCCTGATGATGGCAGCAACGGCTGCAGTTGCACTCATGTTTTTTATCATGATTGCCATCGTGGTGGGTATGTACAGCGGGGCAGCGGTAAGATAAGGAGAAAATGCCATGACGACGCTCTATGAAATTGTCAGGAATCTGCTGGTTATAATATTGATCGCCAGCTTTTTGGAATTAATACTGCCGGACGGAAGACTCAGACCTTTTGTGCGTTTTTCGGTAGGCCTTTTTATACTGATTGCCATCCTGAATCCTGCGCTTGACCTGTTGTTTACCGATAGAAATTTTGCGCTTGGGTTCTGGGATTACCAGCTTGATGCAGGGATTGAGAGGTCAGTCCGGGACAAGGGGGAGGAACTAAACAACAAGATTTATCAGCCGCAGCAGGATGTGATCCAATCCAAATTGCAAGGTCAGATCAATGCCATAAGTAGTTTGGTGCCAGGTGTAGATGAGGTCCAAAGTGAGGTACAGACCAATCCGGACGGCAGCGTGAAAAAGATTACGTTACAGATAGAGACCACATCGTCTTCACGGATTGAAGAAGTGACGGGAGTCAAAGTATTTTCCGATCAGCCGCAACAAACTGATGCGGATGGGAAAGAGGTCATAGCCGATAAAATCGTGCAAATGATCGGTAATCTTTATGATATACCGCAGGAAAAAGTTGAAATTGATTTTGGAGGTGGATAAACGGTGCTGGAAGAATGGGTTCGGGGAATTTATCCCGGCAAGGGTGAAGAAGGAAACAGCCATAGCAAATGGAGTCGTTACATATTGGTGATTTTGATTTGCATCGGAATGTTGGCACTTATCTGGCCAATGGGGAAGAATGTACCGGTTCAGGTAAGCGAAGAAAGCACTTCCGGCAGCGTAGAAAGAACGCAGCAGAAAATCAGCCAGGAACTGGAAAATATTTTATCCCAGATAGAAGGAGCCGGGCAGGTGAGGGTCAGTATCAGTCTAAACTCTGATGGCTTGAAAAGTTATGCCAGCAATACCAAAAATGATGTGCGTGAAACGGTTGAACAAGACAAGAGCGGCGGCGATCGTCAGGTAAGGGAAGAGAACACCAGCAGCGAGATCGCTGTAAGCGGTGGCACAGCGCTGCTGGTTGAAGAAAAAGCTCCGCATATTACCGGCGTACTGGTGGTGGCAGATGGCGCAGACGATCCGGTCATAAAAGAAGAACTGGGCAAAGCAACCGCTGCGCTGTTAAACCTTTCTCCTCATCAGATCAGCGTACTGCCGCGAAAGGGGGAATAGAATTGGTGATCAGCCTTTCAAAAGTCAAACGTCTGGCCATCATTGCGGCCATTGTTTTGATCCCTATTATAGCTATTAACATTATTAATATTATGGTTAACGGTAACAGCCAACCCGTAAATCAGGATACGGAAAGGATAGAGCAACTGCAGATGCCCTCAGCTAACACAATTGCCAAAGATGACGAGGGGATCAGCTTTTTTTCAGAGTATCGCATCGAACGCGAAAGGGTCAGGGGAAAACAAATGGAGTTGCTGAACAATATTGCCAACAACCCTAATCAGGAGCAAAAAGTCCGTGACGAGGCAGCGCTCAAATTGGTGCAGATTGCTGATAATCTGGCTCGAGAGATGCAGACTGAAACCTTGAT
>CAZRMB010000163.1:0-1776 GCA_964600925.1 uncultured Syntrophomonas sp. | reverse complement strand
ATATGGTACTCAGGCCAATGGCCTGAGTATATTTGTATATAAAACTATTAATCAATGATCAGGTCCCGGCGGTTGCACGGACCGATCAATCTAACGGGGGTGCAAAATGAAAAAAATCGGTATAACGGATACCAGTCTGCGCGATGGTCATCAGAGTTTATGGGCTACTCGCATGACCACTGATGATATGCTGCCGATTTTGGAGAAGCTTGATGATATTGGCTACCATTCCCTGGAGGTTTGGGGAGGGGCAACCTTTGACGTGTGTATGCGCTATTTGAACGAAGATCCCTGGGAAAGACTGCGCATAATACGTAAAAATATCAAAAAGACCAAGCTGCAAATGCTGCTCAGAGGACAGTCCATTGTGGGCTATACGCACTATCCGGATGACATCGTCTACCGTTTTGTTGATAAGGCCGCCGAAAATGGAATTGATATTTTCAGAGCTTTTGATGCTTTAAATGATTTGCGTAATCTTGAAACCAGTCTGAAAGCCATTAAAAAGACCGGCAAGCATGCCCAGGCCTGCGTGGTTTATTCCGTCAGTCCGGTCCATACCATGGATCATTTTGTGGAGACAGCGCTGCGATTGAAGGACATGGGTGCAGATTCCATCTGTATAAAAGATATGGCCGGATTACTGCAGCCTTATGTTTCCTATGAATTGGTGAAAGCTTTAAAGGAAGAGGTAGAGCTGCCTGTTCAACTGCACACCCATTACATTGGCGGCTTGGCTGTTGTTACCTGTATCAAGGCTGCGGAAGCCGGGGTGGATGTGATCGATACGGCTAGTGTGCCAATGGCCTTTGGATCTTCCCAACCGCCGGTTGAAACGATTGTACGCGCGTTGCAGGGCGGTATTTATGACACCGGTCTGGATCTGCATGCGTTATTTGATATCGCCGACCATTTTGAAGAATTAAGAAAACACAAGGGATTCGAACGCGGTGTGACCAGAATTTCTGATATGAAAGTATTTGAACATCAGGTCCCGGGAGGCATGATTTCAAATCTCGTTTCCCAACTGGAAGAACAGAAAGCTTCGGATCGATTGCCGGAAGTGTTGGAAGAGATCCCCAGGGTGAGAAAGGATCTTGGTTATCCTCCGCTGGTTACGCCCACCAGCCAGATTGTTGGTGTGCAGGCGGTTTTGAACATACTGGCGGGAGAAAGATATAAACTTTGTCCTGGAGAAGTTAAAAAATATGTCCGGGGATTTTACGGCAAACCACCGGCGCCAATCGATGCAGAGGTACAGAAGAAAATAATCGGGGATGAAGAGGTCATAAACGTCCGGCCTGCAGATTTGTTGGAGGCCGGCTGGGAAAAGGGCAAAAGGGAAATGGCTGAAATCTCGGATAATGAAGAAGACATTCTATCTTATATCCTATTCCCGCAGGTAGCTTTAAAATTCTTTGCCTATCGCCAAGAACAGCAAAAAGAGGATATGCCGCAAATACTGCCGGCTGATAGTATTGGCGGAGAAGCGGTCAGACAGGAACAGATTATCAAAAAATCGCTGCCCAAGGTTAGAAATAAACCAGTCAGCAGGGAGGACGAAGAGATGAACATAGATGAATTGAGAGAATTGATATTATTGTTTGATCAAACCAGTATTGCCGAGCTGGAAGTCCAGCAAGACAGCTTTAAAATCAGTCTGCGCAAGACGGCAGGCGGTAAATCAATCTCGTCCGAGTTGCCGGTAAATGAAAACAAATCAGAGCCGGAATATAATTTTGCCAAAATGGCTGAAGTGACATCGCCGATGGTAGG
>CAZRMB010000162.1:0-5633 GCA_964600925.1 uncultured Syntrophomonas sp. | reverse complement strand
AAAACATACCAATCGGAAAACGACATTAAACTGACTTTTTCTCTCTACACTCATTACCGGAACTGTTATAAATGGTATACAGTTATCATGGCGATTCAGAGATATTGGTATTTAATGGAGTGTTGTTTATAATATACACTTGTCATAAATAGAATACAATTGCAAAATATTATCGAATTATGGCAAGTAGCTGATTGAACTACCCTAACCGTTAATGTGATATATTAAATTTATAAATATCCTGAACGAATGCAGGGCTTAAGAAGGTGACGATATCTTTGATGATGGAGAGTTTATCGGCTGCCGGTCTGGCAAAAACCAAATGCGCCAGGCCCGAAATTAACAAGTATATTATTTCCCGCCAGTCGCTGCATCACAAATTAGATAATTCATTAAACTGTAAGTATACTGTTGTAACTGCTCCTGCTGGCTGCGGCAAAACGTCAACTGTCCTTCAATGGCTGGCAACGTGTGGGTTGCCTGCCGCATGGCTGTCTTTGGATACACATGACAATGATCCCGTGGTATTCTGGCGGTATGTCTGCGCCGCACTGGACGGGGTCGCCAAAGGCATCAGCAAGGAGGCGGACTATGTCTTTTCGTCCATGGAGCTGCTGAAAGCCAATATTCATATCAACATTATTATCGACCGATTGTTGGAGGTGCCAGCCGATTTTATGTTCGTGCTGGATGACCTGCACCTGGTTAACACACCCTTGCTCATGGAAGGCCTTTCCTACCTGATCGATTATCTGCCGGCCAGAATGCACCTGATTCTGATAAGCCGGACGGAGCCCCGGCTTCAAATGGCAAAGCACAAGATCAAGTGGCAGGTACAGCGGCTGGGGGAAAAAGACCTGCGCTTCCGGCATGAAGAAATTTTCCGCTTCTACCAGGCGCGGGGATTTACTCTGGAAAAGGAAGCCGTTCAAAGCATAGAAGACTACACCGAAGGGTGGGCGGCGGCCCTGGTGGCCGTGGCCATGTCCATGGAGGAGGAGGCCGGAAGCCGCGACACTTTTAAAGCGCTCTCCCATGCCAGCCGGGACATCAAGCAGTACCTAAGGGATGAGGTGATCAGTACCTGGCCGGAGGAGAGACGGGTATTTGCCCTGAAAACCTGCATCCTGAACACCTTATCGGCATCCCTGTGTGATGTTGTCACCGGCGAACATAACGGACGATTGATGTTGAAGGAAATGAATAAGGAAAATGGGTTCCTGACAGCCCTGGATGAGCAGGAACAAGAGTACAGATACCACCAGCTGTTTAAACATTTTTTATACGAGCTGCTTTTGGAAACTATGCCGCTGGAGATTGCCGGCCTGCATAAAAGGGCCGCCATGTGGTTTAAGGAGCGCGGCCTGATAAAGAATGCCATTGAACACCTGTCAGAGAGCAGTTCGCATGAAGAGGTCCTTAATCTTATAGAGCACCAGGTCGATGACATCATCAACCGCAATGAGTTTGGCACGCTGCTGTCATGGATCGGGCGTCTGCCGGAAGGGTTAAGGGATAAAAGTTATAAAATAGCGCATATTTATGCCATGTACTACATGGAAACCGGTTGTTACGATCGGTCGCGGGAGTGGATTGGGCGGATGAAGTCTCTGGTGGATGTTTATCAACATTCGTTCAATCCGGAACTTAACAGCTCCCGGAGGATTTTCTGCAACCTGGCCGAGGCCTGCCTGTCGGCGTGTGAAGGCGATGCCACATGCATTTCACTGGTCATTTCAGCGGCTGAGATAAATAAAGATGAGTATTTTAAATTCACCGGGTTTTATAATTTTAATACCCTGGATATCTACTATTACCGTTGCCCGTTCGGACAAACGGCCAGGGTATACGGAGAAGAACCCGATAAATATGACAACATGGTAGATCATTATCGCAGCATGATCTCGATAAATCCGGGATATAAACAGCTGATACCGGGCGAATATTACTATGAAAACAACCGGCTGGAGGAAGCCCTGCCACGCCTGCTGGAGGCGCAGGACGAGGCGCAGGCGGCCGACTGTCCTGGTGCGCTGGTTCCCGCCATGGTGAATATTGCTCGAATAAACCGGGCCCGGGGAGATATAAAGAGTGCTCTTGCGGTTCTGGATGAATGCGAAAGAAGTTTGCAGGGTATCGACAAACCCCACTGGAAATATTTGCTGCAGGCTTTTCGCTGCCGGTTGAATATTGATGCGGGAGAGGCGGACCAGGCCGAGGAGTGGGCTGCTTCCAGCCGGCTGAATATATTCACGGAAATTACCAGAGGCCGGGAGTTTGAACTGATCGTCTACGCCCGGGTGCTGATGTCCGGGGGACGCCTGCACGATGCTGAGATACTGCTGCAGAGGCTTCTTGCTTTTACCGGGGACAGCGCCAGATTCCACAGCCAGGTAGAGGTGTTAAACCTGCTGGCCTTGCTGGCTTACAAAAAAAACCACATGCCCGGCGCCGCAAATTACCTGGAAGATTCTCTGGAAATAGGGATGAGGGAAGGCTATGTCCGGAGCTATATGGATGAATCCGTCCCCATGGTCCAACTGTTGAGGTACTATACCACCCGCAGGAGAAAAACGGCGAAGCAGCCCGCCAAAGAGATGCTGACCGGTTATGCCAGAAAGCTGTTGAGGCAGATGCAGGCAGGGCTCATGGGAGCGGTGGATACGTACAGCGAGGCTGCCGCTTCTACGATAGAAAAGCTCCTGACCAGACAGGAGAAGAAGGTGCTTGAACTGCTGCTGAAGGCCGACACTAATAAGGAAATCAGCGAAAAACTGGGGATCGGCCTGACCACGGTCAAATCCCATACGACGAACATATACGGCAAGCTGGGGGTAAAGAACCGCGCCCAATGCGTGAAGGTGGTCCGGGAGGCCAGGCAATCGCGGTAACCGAAAAAAGCACAAAATAAATTAAAAAAAGATACAGGCGATTTTTGCCTGTATCTTTCTTTATTTCTCCTACTTTGGTAGGATGTATCTCCCTGAAATTTACAGTAAAATTTTATTGATTTATATTAATTTCTTTTTCAAACGCTTCTGTTGCAGAAGTGATGATATACAGAACGGTTTGTAAAAAGTAAAAAATTATTATTTTAAGGGAGGCAAGGTTGATGAACTCATTTTTCAGGAAATGGTCGGGGTGGGTGATGGTCCTGCCCCTGCTGCTGGTCTTACTGGCAGGGCCGGCGGCAGCAGACACGACCTCTGAATGGACGCCGGTGGGGAGCACAGGATTTTCGAGCGGGGTGGCGGCGAACACTTCTATGGCGATCGATAGCAGCGGGACCCCCTACCTGGCCTATCAAGATGGCGATAACGGCAATAAAGCAACGGTGATGAAGTACAACGGCAGCAGTTGGGAAACGGTGGGGAACGCGGGATTTTCCGCCGGTCAGGCAGCTGATATCAGCCTGGCTTTGAGCAGCGAGGGAATCCCCTACGTGGCCTATATGGATGGAAGCGACAACTATAAAGCAACGGTGATGAAGTACGACGGTTCCAGCTGGGTGACAGTGGGGAGTGCGTGTTTTTCCGCCGGCCATGTACAAAGTACCAAACTGGCTTTTAGCAGCGACGGGATCCCTTACGTAGCCTATTGTGATAACGCCAATGGCTATAAAGTAACGGTGATGAAGTATGACGGTTCCGATTGGGTGGCGGTGGGGAGCGCGGCCTTTACGCCCGGAATTAATGCAGGAATCAGCCTGGCTCTGAGCAGCGGCGGGACTCCCTACGTAGCCTATGGTGACGCGGATAACCTCAATCAGGCAATGGTGATGAAGTATGACGGTTCCAGTTGGGTGACAGTGGGGAGCGCGGGATTCTCTGGTTGCGCGATGAATTACCCCTCCCTGGCGATTGATAGCAATGGAACGCCCTACGTGGCCTATGACGACAGCGGCAGCAATGGCTCGAAAGCAACGGTGATGAAGTACAACGGCAGCAGTTGGGAGACGGTAGGGAGTGCATGTTTTTCCGCCGGTCAGGTAGTTAGTATCAGCCTGGCTTTGAGCGGCGATGGAATCCCCTACGTAGCCTATCAGGATTATGGCAACAGCCAAAAAGCAACGGTGATGAAGTACGACGGTTCCAGCTGGGTTGCGGTGGGGAGCGCGGGATTTTCCGCCGGCCAGGCAGGGGATGCCTCTCTGGCGATCAATAGCAGCGGGATTCTCTACGTGTCTTATCAAGATGGCAGCAACAGCTCTAAAGCAACGGTGATGAAGTACGGGCCCTTCCAGGAACCCGACACCGGGGCACCGACGGCCAGCACAGCCGCGTCCGCCGTAGACATCGGAAACCCGGTTACCGCCAGGAGCAGCGAGGCCGGATTCCTCTATCTGGTGAAAGACTCGGTTGCGGTTACGGATAAAGCATCGCTTGATGCTGCGGTTGCCGCCGGCGACGCCGCGACTGCAGCGGCAGAAGCCGCCGATATGGATACCGGGATCGCGACCAGCGGGCTAAGTGCCGGAACCTATTATGTTTATGCGGTCGATATGGCGGGCAATGTATCTCTGCCATCGGCTAACACGGTCACGTTAACAGCGGACTCCGTGGCCACCACTCTTGAGGTGAGCGGGGTGAACGCGATTGCCATCCCGACCAGCGGCACTGCCTGCGAAACTTATAGCGCCGTAGTCAAGGACCAGTACGGGGCCGTCATGACCGGCGAAACCGTAAGCTGGAGCATCAGCCCCTCAACCGGTGTAAGTATCGACGCCAGCGGTGTCGTAACCGTTACCTCTTCAGCCTCCGCCGGGGACTACACGGTAACCGCTGCCGATGGCAGCATTTCCGGCAGCTGCACAGTAACCTTGAGCAAAGTAACTTCAGAAGCTACCACTGTTGAGGTGAGCGGCCCGGCTTCCATCAGCATCCCGAAACTTAAGATCGCAACCGCGAGCTATACCGCAACCTTTAAAGACCAGTTCGGGAGCGTCATCACAGGGAATAAGGTCAAGTGGAGCCTGCAGGGAGCAGGCAAGGGAGTCACCATCAATCGCTCCACCGGGGTGGTTAAAGTATTTCCCCATCTGGCCAAATCCGGAACATTTACGGTCACAGCCACTGATGGCACCCTCAGCGGCAGTCTGACGGTCACCCTGGTCTCCTCTTCCGTCACCGCAGTATCCTTGAATAATACCGCAATAACCATACCGAATGGCGGAAAAGAAACCCTGGTAGCTACTGTACTTCCCGAGGATGCGGAGATTAAAAATGTTATATGGTTATCCAGCAACCCGTTGGTTGCACTGGTCGACATAAGAGGAAACGTAACCGGACTGATACCAGGAACCGCGACCATCACTGTGATAACTGTTGATGGCGGGTATAAGGCGACCTGCACGGTTACCGTCATAGAAGACTAGAAATAGTAAAAATATACTGCAATAATAAAAAATACCGGGGCGGATAAACCCCGGTATTACTTTTCTATATAATGG
Source organism: uncultured Syntrophomonas sp. (assembly GCA_964600925.1). Taxonomy (GTDB): domain Bacteria; phylum Bacillota; class Syntrophomonadia; order Syntrophomonadales; family Syntrophomonadaceae; genus Syntrophomonas_B. Next base: position 184 of record CAZRMB010000162.1, on the reverse strand, counting down.
GCGGTTAACCATGCCCATATTTTATATAAGGGCCTGCCGGTCAATTCCATCTGCAGCAATAGTCAAGCTGGATTTCCCATAATCTGCTTTGGTAACGGCTTAATATATGCATTATGATTTCATGGTTAGAATTGTGCTAATAATGATAGTGCTGCAATATTAACCAGTGATATACTGAGAAGGG
>CAZRMB010000161.1:3297-5656 GCA_964600925.1 uncultured Syntrophomonas sp. | reverse complement strand
TCTATTCAGTATAAGCAATTTTTATGTTGGCCTTGTATTCGATAATCTGGTCATCCTGGCAGTTGGCTGTCCAGTTGTAGACTTCCACCCCGGAAATATTGCCCAGATCACGGGAAGCTTCCTTAACTGCATTCTTGACCGCATCCTGCCAGTCCTTTTTGGATTCGCCTACGATCTCTGCGACTTTGATCTGCATTGCATTGCTCCTTTCAAAATGTAAGGAGAAAGCATCTGTGCAAACAGAAACCTTCTCCTCTCTGGTTATATATTTTGTTACGGCAGGATTTTTATGCAAGAAGATTTTTCAGTTTGATCAGGGCTGCTTTTTCAATGCGCGAAACCTGGACCTGAGATACCCCCAGATCTGCGGCAATTACCATCTGGGTCTCATCTTTGAAATATCGTCTGAGCAGTACTTCCCGTTCGCGATCATCCAATTTGGCCAAAGCTTCACGCAGAGCCATCTGCTCCAGCATTAATACATTGCCGTCTTCATTGGCCAGTTTGTCAATCAGGGACAACTGATCCTTTTCTCCGGGCATTACATCCTGCATATAAGCCGGTGATTGACAGGCTTCCATGGCCAGTACGATTTCTTCTTTTTCGATTTCCAAAAGGCTGGCTATTTCTGCGATGCCGGGCTCCCGACCCAGATTGCCGCGTAGTTTCTCCTGCGCCCAACGGACTTTTCCGTACGTTTCCTTTAAGCCTCGCTGTACTTTGACAATCCCGTCATCGCGCAGAAATTTCTTTATTTCACCGATGATCATGGGAACCGCATAGGTCGAAAAGCGAACATTATAGGCAAAGTCAAATTTGTCAATGGCCTTTAACAGACCTATGGATCCGATCTGAAAAAGGTCTTCATATTCATATGAACTGTTTTTAAATCTTTCCAGGACCATATACACAAGCCCGATATTGTTTTCATAAACCCTGTCGCGGGCATCTGCATCTCCGTTTTGGGCCAGCTTAACCATCATTTCATTATCATTATATTTTTTTTCAGGGGGCAATATCATCACCCCTTGTCTAAGCTAACGCTTCTTTGTCATGGTATATAAACGTGCGCCGCAGAGTGACACTGGTTCCTTCCCCGACTTTGCTCCTTACTTCGACGTTGTCCATAAATGATTTCATAAAGGTAAATCCCATACCCATACGGGTTTCGTCACTGGAATAAGTTGGCTCCATCGCCTGCATGATATCAGCAATCCCCTTGCCAAAGTCATCCACCATGATTTCCAGGGCACGTTCATCGCTGATACTGGCCATCACCACGATTCTTTCATTACTGCGATTCTCATAAGCGTGAATGATGCAGTTGGAAACCGCTTCTGACACCACCAGTTTTACTTCTTCAATTTCCTCCAGCGTGCAGTCCAATTGGGCAACAAAGGAACCCACACAAGTCCGGGCAAAGGAAACATTCTCGGGAAGACTGGGAAATTCAATGCGCATATAATTTCTTATGTTCATAATCTTTCCAGCCTGGAGCTGGTCTCCACCTCCTTTTATATATTGATGATGTCCTGCTCATTTTTGTAAATCGGGATCAATTTGTTAATACCACTGAAGATCAATATTTTTTCGATTGAGGGACTGGCACCCACAATATACATATGCCCCTTCTGGGAATTGATTTTCTTGTAACGGCCGATGATAACCCCCAGACCGGAACTATCTATGAAAGTCACCTTTTCCAGATTGAATATTAGATTACTGATTTGCTTGCTGTCCAAACGGCTATCGATTTCACGACGCAGTTTATCAGCGATCACCATGTCAAATTCGCCTGAGAGTTTAACGACCAGCGTGCTTCTTACCTGCTTGAATTCTATCTTCATAAAAAAGTCCCCTCTCTGCGTAATGGAACTAACAAACTAGTTCCACAGAGAGGGGAATAATCCCTTCCACTAAATTCCAATCATAATTGATAAGTTTCAACAAACATCTTCTTGATTTGTCGGATGATTCCTCCCCGCTCCACTTCCTGGGAGGCGATTAAATCAACGCTTTTCATTTTTGTACCGTTTTTGAATATCTGTACTTCGCCGAGTTTTTCCCCTTTGCTTATGGGCGCATCGACATATTTAAGCAAAATCTGTTTGCTGGTAATTTTTGCTTTTTCCCCCTTAAGAAACAGGGAGCCAATATCTTCTTTGGCAACTGCCTGTACTTGATCCAGGTTTCCCTTGCCAACCTTTACCACTCCGCACACCTTGTTGCGGGGTACGAAAGTTTTATAGGCATAACGGGCAAATCCGTAATTGTATATCTCCATAGAATCGCGGAAATGGCCGCGGGTTTCAGGTGAAGCCATGACCACGGCAATCAGCCTCAGACCGTCTCTTTTCAC
>CAZRMB010000161.1:0-3197 GCA_964600925.1 uncultured Syntrophomonas sp. | reverse complement strand
GGCGATCAGCATATCCTCAAACGTCATTTCTTCGCCGGGGGCAAGATAAATTTGGGATCCTCCCATTTTCGAAGCATTCTCACTGGTGGTTACCTTTTCCTTGAGTGTAACCCGCTCCTCTTCCAGAGCTTGCACTGCCAGAAGCATCGTCATCAATTTGGTCATGCTGGCCGGAGGCAATCTTCTGTTTTCATTTTTTGCCAGTAGAACTTTCCCCGAATCCGCATCCGTCAATATGTAGGCATCGGCCTTGACGGTCTCCAGCTCGGCGCTGGCCAGCGCCGGCGTAACCAATCCCAATAAAAGAATTACCGTTATTACGCAGGCAATTACGCATTTTTTTCTCATCTGTCGGCTACCTCCCCCATAACTTTGTAAAAGTATATTGAAGAGGACAGCAGATTATTCCATTTAAGGACAATTACTCAGGAGTTGTGTTTCCCGTTATTGCAGTGTCTTTTTAAGAATCTCGCAGAGATCTTCCCGGGTAGGCGCTACCAGATTGTTGGCCATGCCTTTTTCCGGCATGGTTTTATCAATATAATGTTCAAATTCATTCTCACTGCAGACCGGCGGCGGACCGCAAAGCGCGCCCAGCACATCGCTTAAATGCTGCAAATCCCTGAAGCCGGAGTATTCAAACATCTTCCTCACTTTGGGGCTATCACTTTTTTTAAGATTGAAATCCAGGAATGCGGGCATGATCATCCCATTGGCGCGTCCATGAGGGATGTCCTTGTAAATGGTAAATGAATATCCCAGATAATGTGGGATGGTAACTCTGGTTTCGCTGATGGCCATCCCCGCCAACAAGGACCCCAACAGCAGAGCTTCCCGGTTTTCCATGCTAATTTCCTTGGATCGAACCAGCATCTCCAATTGCGCTCCCAGAATTTCCAGGGCAGCTCTTGCATGCATGTCACTAATGGGAGTAGCGATCACCGACAAATAACTTTCCACCGCGTGCGAATAGGCATCCACCGCAGTATCGACGGTTATTTGCCAGGGCATGGAACTGGTGTAAACCGGGTCCATGATCGCCAGTCGGGGCAACAGTTTGGGGTCTCTGAAACCCAGTTTGGCTTCGCGCTCAGGGAAGGTAATAACTGCAGCGGCCGTAACTTCCGATCCGGTTCCCGCAGTGGTCGGCACTGCTACCAGCGGCAGCACCTCTTTAAACTGCAGCTTCAGCATTTCATCGTCGGTTATATCATTTAATGCCAGAACAGCAATAGCTTTGGCGGCATCCATAGGAGACCCGCCGCCGATCGCGATCACAAAATCTGCTCCGCTTGATTGGGCCAGCTTGGCTCCGGCACGTACGGTGGCAATGGAAGGATTGGCCTCCACCTGGTCAAATATTTCCCAATTAATATTCACTTGCTGCAGCGCTTGACAGATATCATCCAGCGCACCAATACGCCGCGCTGATCCTCCCTGGCCGGTTACGATCAGTGCTTTGCTGCCCAAAGACTTAAAGATGCCCGGGGTTCCTTTAATAACGTTGTTCCCGAAATAAATATGACCGGGTAAATACGATTGCCATAACATAATACTTCATCTCCTATTTCATCATTTTCACTCAACTGTCCGGTAGATTAACGGCGGATTGTCTGTACTTGTATCACTCAATTTGAAAGCTTCGCACAACAGTTCACCAACCGGGGGCAGAAGTTCCCTGCGATTGGCATGCATGATGGCCAGCGTATCACCGGGATGTACATAGTCCCCGCATTTTCTGACCAGTTCTATGCCAACCGCCGGATCAATAATATCCCCGAGCTTTTCCCGTCCGGCTCCCAGCAGCATGGCACTGTGGCCCACTTTCATAGCATCCAGTTCAGTAATGAAGCCACTCTTTTCTGCACATACATTTTCTCTGATACTGGCCTGGGGCAATCCATAATCAGTTTGATTATATTTCAAGTGTCCCCCCTGGGCAATAACCAGTTCATCAAATTTAGCCAGCGCCGCACCGGATGCCAGTAAAGTCAGCAGCTTTTCGCGCGCAGCTTCAATACGGTCTGCTTTGCCGCCCAGCATCAGCATATGAGCGGCCAGTTCGATGCACAACTCTTTCAGATCTTCCGGCCCTTGCCCTTTAAGCAGATCAATGGATTCTTTGACTTCCAAGGCATTGCCAATATTATATCCCAGCGGCTGACTCATATCAGTGATCAAGGCTACCACCTGCCGGCCTGCTCCCCGGCCGATCCTGACCATGGTTTCCGCCAGTCGGATGGCCTGCGCCTGTTCTTTCATAAATGCCCCCTGCCCCACCTTGACATCCAGTACGATACCCTGGGCACCGGCGGCTATTTTCTTGCTCATGATGCTGGAGGCAATCAGAGGTATGCTTTCGATCGTGGCGGTAACGTCACGGATAGCATACAGTTTTTTATCCGCCGGCACTAAATTGCCGCTCTGGGAAATAACTGCCGCTCTGACCCGGCTGACTTGAGCAATAAATTGCTCCCGGCTTAACTCAACTTTGAAACCGGGAATGGATTCAAATTTATCGATCGTACCTCCGGTATGACCGAGTCCCCGACCGGACATTTTGGCTGCCGGGATGCCTGCTGCTGCTGCCAGGGGAATCACCACCATAGTAGTCTTGTCGCCGACTCCTCCGGTGCTGTGTTTATCGATTTTAATGCCTTCAATGGCGGAAAGGTCCATAACTTCGCCGGAATAAGCCATCGCCATGGCCAGCGCTGTCGTTTCCGCATCACTCATTCCCTGAAAATAAACTGCCATCGCCCAGGCTGAAATCTGATAGTCGGGAATCGAGCCGTTGCTGATAGCCTGGACCATAAATTCAATTTCCGCCTGATTCATTTCCAATCCGTCGCGTTTTTTCGTAATTATATCTACGACATTCATCCTCTATCTCCCTATTAATGAATAAAAACTTTCACCGGGCAATTTTTCCGCATTTACGCCCAGATAATCAGTCACAGTTTGTCCCAGATCCGCAAAGGCTGACCTTACCGGCAGCATGACATCAGCTTTTATGTTCTGCCCGTATACCAGCAGGGGGACCTGCTCCCGGGAATGATCGGTGCTGCTGGTGGTCGGGTCACAGCCGTGGTCAGCGGTAATAAATAAAATATCTTCTGATTTCATAGCCGCCATGACCTGCGGCAGGAAACTGTCGAATTCCTCCTTGGGGGGAAAACAATCGAGCCTCTCCGAAG
>CAZRMB010000160.1:0-5657 GCA_964600925.1 uncultured Syntrophomonas sp. | reverse complement strand
CAATAAGCTCAATCCTCAAAAACGAAAAATGCATCGGCGACATGATGCTCCAGAAAGGCTTTGTCTCCGACCATATCACAAAGCGTGTAAAACCGAACCGCGGCGAACTCCCCAAGTATTATGTGGAAGGAACGCATGAGGCAATTATCGATAAAGAAACCTTTGAGTCGGTTCAAACCGAGATTGCGCATCGAGCAGCTCAGTCGCGCCACCCAATAACCAAGAGTTACAGCGAATTCAGCGGTGTTATTCATTGTTCGCGCTGTGGGGCGAACTTCTGCAAAAAGATTAACGGCATCGGCACGAAGTACGCCAAAGTAACATGGGCTTGCAGGACGTTCACCTATCGGAGCAAGCATGAATGCGCCGCCAAGCGCATACCCGAAGATATCCTCAAGGGAAAGTGCGCAGAGGCTCTGGGGCTTGCGAAACACGACCCCGAAAAGTTTACTGCAAAAGTCGCCGCCATCACAGTTCCCGATGACGGCGTTTTGGTATTCATGTTCAGGGACGGTACGATTCGCACCCTCACTTGGGAGAACCGCTCTCGACGCGAAAGCTGGACAGATGAAATGAAACAAGCCGCAAGAGAGAAGGCTTCGAAAGGAGACGGTCAAAATGGCTAACGTCAGGGTAATCCCCGCCACAACCCCGGTCGTGTCTGCGCAGTCGAAGACAAGCACGGCAAAAAGGCGCGTGGCGGCGTATGCGAGAGTTTCCACTGGTAGCGATGAGCAGCTTACGAGCTACGAAGCGCAGGTGGACTACTACACCAGATTTATCCAGAGCCGTGAGGACTGGGAGTTCGTCATGGTCTATGCGGACGAGGGCATTTCGGCGGTCAACACCAAGAAACGCGACGGCTTCAATCAGATGGTTACCGCCGCCCTTACCGGCGGCATTGACCTTATCGTCACAAAAAGCGTGTCGAGGTTCGCTCGAAACACGGTGGACAGCTTGACAACCGTGCGCAAACTCAAGGAAAAAGGCGTGGAAGTCTGGTTTGAAAAGGAGAACATTTACACGCTGGACTCCAAGGGAGAACTGCTCATTACGATTATGTCGAGCCTTGCGCAGGAAGAGAGCCGTTCCATTTCGGAGAATGTCACGTGGGGCCAACGCAAACGCATGGCGGACGGCAAGGTCACGCTCCCTTACGCCCAGTTTCTCGGCTACGAAAAAGGCGAGGATGGCTTGCCACGGATAGTTCCCGAGGAAGCGGAAACGGTCAGGCTCATCTATCGTCTCTTTATGGAGGGAAAAACATCTTCGGCAATCGCTAAGCGCCTCACAAGGCAGGGTGTGCCAACGCCCGCCGGGAAAGACAAATGGCAGGCTTGCGGCGTACAGTCCATCTTGCAAAATGAGAAGTACAAAGGCCATGCCCTCATGCAAAAGACATTCTGCGCCAACTTCCTCACCAAAGAGATGGTCAAAAACACGGGTCAGGTTCAGCAGTATTACGTCGAGGACAGCCACCCCGCCATCGTCGCACCCGACGAGTGGGACGCGGTTCAGGCCGAGACCCGCCGGCGCAAGAGCCTCGGCTCTATCGGGCGGTGCGGCAACCCGTTTTCTGGTAAAATCATATGCGGAGAATGCGGCGGCTACTTCGGCAAAAAAGTCTGGGGCAGCTACAAAGGCGATAAAACATACCGCCGTGAGGTCTACCAGTGCAATGAGAAGTACAAACATAAGGGCAAAGGGGGTCGGCAATGCGGGACGCCCTTTGTGACCGAGGGCGAAGTCAAGGCGCATTTCCTTACGGCGTTCAATATGTTGATGACAGACCGAGACGGGCTGATTACGGATTGCCGCTTGGCGCAGTCCGCCATAAGCGACACGTCGGCGATTGAAACCGAGCTCGCCGAACTGCTTCGCGAGATTGAGGTAATCACGGAACTGTCTCGTAAGGCAATCTACGAGAACGCGAGAAACGCCCAGAACCAGAGCGATTTCAAAGAACGCAACGACGGATACCTCGAACGCCACCGCAAAGCCACGGAGCGTATCGCCGAGTTGGAGGCGGAGAAGCGGGAACGGATCGCCAAGGGCATAACCCTTGACCGCTTTATAACCGACATTGAAAAAAGACCGCGCGTCTTTACCGAATGGGATGAAGCACTCTGGCTCGCTGTGGTCGATAAGGCTACGGTCGCCACGGACGGAACGATGACATTTACCTTCCGGAACGGCTCACAAATCACGGCAAGACATTTGTAAATCCACGGCTCGCCATCGGGCGGGCTGTTTACGGTTTTGCAAGCTTGAATTGTCTTTTGAGACGAAGCAAAAATGCTACTATTCAGATTGAAAAGCCGTCATCTTTACAATTTATAGGAGCCGCGCACTTGAAATGTTATAATAAAGATGTATACTAAAGGAAATTCAGACAATTTGCAAGCGCAAAATCAACAGCGACACAATGAAGCAAATAAATATGCGATAATGCCGAAGGGAGGGTTTTGAATGTCTGTACGCCGGAGAATAGATGTGCTCTTTGTTGTGCTTTTTACAATACTCATCACGATCTCCGCTCCTGCCGCTTTGGCCTGGGGCGGCGATTCGGGAAAAGCCCTTGTTGTAAATGCGTCCCAGGGTGCGGATCAAGTCTATGCCATCGCGGAAGACAATACTCTGTATGCCTGGGGCGGGCAGCAGTCCTTCTGGTGGAATCGCCAGGATGAGCTGCGCTTCGGTGGCCTTGGCACAGGTTCCTTGCTGGAGCAAAATCCGACGATGGCCATGGTGCTGGCCAACGTGAAATCTGTCAGCGCCTCGTCGACCCATGCGCTTGCCGTGACACAAGACGGAAAACTATACGGCTGGGGCAACGCACAGTTCGGCAATATGGGTGAGCAATATTATGGTGATAGCGCAAACTATTGGCCAGACACGCCTGTTTTAATCTTGGACGGTGTCCAGGCGGCTGCTGCCGGGGATACCTATTCGCTGGTTGTGATGGACAACGGCGACCTATGGGGATACGGCGGAAACGAAGACGGGCAGCTGGCCGTAACACCGGAACTGCTTGTGGAATATCCCCAGGGGATCAAGATCATGGATCATGTTGTTGCGGTGAATGCCGTGGCGAACTGGGGAGAGCAGTGCTCCTCCTTTGCCATACAAGCAGACGGCAGTCTATGGGGTTGGGGCAGTAACTACATGGGGCGCCTTGGCGATGGAAGCGAAGAGGATCGTTATTCACCGGTGAAAATTATGGAGGATGTGTCGATGGTATCTCTTGGCGAATATGCAACATATGCGGTGAAAGACGACGGAAGCTTATGGGGCTGGGGATCGGGCCTGTATAACTGCCTATTGGGAGTTAATACAACGTCTCCTACTCTTTTAATGGAGGATGTACGGGCTGTTTCCGCTGGACGGTATTTTGCTTTGGTTATTCAAAAAGACGATACGTTATGGGCTTTTGGAAGTGCTAAGAACGGCTTGCTTGGCAATGGAGAAAACGCGATTTATTCGCAAGAGGCTTATCCTGTCCAAATCATGGAGAATGTTGCCACTATCGCGGCAGGTGACCATAATGGCTTTGCGGTCAAGCAAGACGGAACCCTGTGGGGCTGGGGTGTTAATGATGACGGTCAGCTTATGGACAGCGACTACGAAATGCTTAAGTTACAACCCGCACAGATTAGCAGCGGAATGCTTAAGAATAGTAGAGATAGAAAATGAAGTCATTAGCATAAAAGCAGTGAGCGGTTGAACATGACTACCCCTCACGCTTTTATGCAAGCAAGTGTTATGCTTTCGGAAAGAGCTTTTGGCTATTGCAGTGTAAACCCGTGCGCGGACTAATTTACCATATGCTGACAATTTTGAAGGGTAGAGAAGGGAAAACCATCATGAAAAGATTATGTTCGTTGTTACTGGCGGCGCTGATGCTGTTGATTGTGTGGCCTTCTGCAGCTTTAGCGCAGACCGGTGCCATTACGGAACCGCAGTTGACTCCGCCGGAGCAGCTGGTGGATGCGGACGGGCACGTGATTTTCCCACTTGCGTGTGTGGAACAAGCCGTTCGCGATGCGCTTGGCATCCCGGAAGGGGGCATGACTCCAAAGCAGCTGGCAAAGCTCGGCGCCAAGGGGGAGGAACTGCGAATCGTATCCGATACGGCAGTCACAGTCGATCTGTCCATACTGCAATTGTGTGCGCGGCTCAAATCGCTGTATCTGGAGAAAATCACGCCCGCAAACCTTGGTGCAGTCACCGCTTGCAAAAGTCTGACCTATTTTGGGGCTAATTGCATCGAGATAACAGATCTGCGTTTTCTGGCTGGCTTAAACGATCTGCGTGACGTATGGATCAGTCAGTGCCCATGCAAGGATATCTCCGCTGTAACGGATATGCCCCGGCTGTCCAATTTCAGCATTGATACTAAGGTGCAGGACTTGGCTCCTCTGTATGCTTGCAAAAAAATCACAGAGATTGCTGTCGCGCAGGCAACCGACGCAGAGTTAAACACTTTGCTGGATCACTTGGGCCAGAAGCTTAAGAGCCTGGGTTTGAACACCTGCGCCATCACAGATACGACCTTTTTGCGTATCACCGGGCTCAGGCTGGGTAAGCTGATGCTGGACACCGTGCCAGTCAAGTCGGTTGCACCCTTGTGGCAAATGAAAACCTTGGGAGAGATTCAGCTGTTCAACATGCACATCGATTCGCTGGAAGGCATTCAAACGCTGAAAAAGCTAAACAGCGTATCCCTGCTCGGCTTTTGGGGCCTGACCGACTTTTCTCCGCTATTCACGCACACAACCGTTCGCTCTCTGAAAATCGCGGACACCGAAGCCCCTGTCCTTACGGGCATCGAGGGAATGAGCAAACTGGATACTCTGACTCTGGAAAACCTAGGAGGCACTGTAAACTTGACCCCGTTGTACGGGCTACCCAAGCTCAGGCAGTTGAACCTGGAAGGCGTTACCGTGGACGGAATCGCGGGCATCGAAGCGTTGAAGGCATTGACCGGCCTGACCTTGAATCGGGTTAAGGGCATCGCAGACTATACCCCGCTTGTTGGACTCGGCAAACTGCAATGGATAACCACCGATATGCCTGAGAATTTGCCGGATGGGCTGACTATGAAGTAATGAACATCTTGGTATTGCAAAGATCATTGACATGTTTATTTACGGCATCGAGAACCACCCGCTCACCCTTTCGGGGTTTGACGAAATGTTATGGATGGCAGTCGTTAAAGCCGCAGAGCGCGTTGCCGTGTTGGAAGCGGAGAAGCGGGAACGGATCGCCTCGAAACGGTTCTGAAATCACGGCATGACATTTAATGATTCAAAGCTCGCCTTCGGGCGGGCTGTTTCATTTTCGCTATCTTTTAACGGCAGGTACGCAATGCACACCCCTGCCCCTAAAAGGGGTGTGCAAATTTAACGATTTGCCCGACCGTGAGGCCGCAAATCGGCTGGGTTTGTGTCAAGTGTTATCCGAAAAGCGCTCTCGCCCCTCATCACCTATTCATACAAGGCTAAAAGCAAAAAGCCCGAAAGAGGCTTGTTTCAAGCACTTTCGGGCAAAACAAAAACCATCTACCGACAAAATTTCTTTTATCAATAGATGGTTACTGATTTGCTCTGATTAGGCTGAAAATCAGTTCACAGGATAAACGGGGAAATCCTTTAAAA